>JACDBQ010000822.1 GCA_013694845.1 Acidobacteriota bacterium | reverse complement strand
CACCTGGACGGAAAATGGGGCGGTGCCTCTCACCCCCGGACGCGTGAGCGACACCGGCTGGAAGATCCGCGGCGTCGCCGACATGAACCTCGACGGCCGCGCGGACCTGATCTGGCAGCACCAGACGGCCGGCCTGATCGCGACCTGGCTGATGCTCGGCACCCAGCTGCACGGCGGCACGTTGCTTTCACCCGGGCAGGTGGCCGACACCGACTGGATCATCCGCGGGCCGAGGTAGCAATCAGCTATCAGCTGTCAGCCAGCAGCTGTCAGCTTCAGCACTCGGGTCCCTTCCATGGTTTCAGACGCTGCGCGCTACGCGGCCGCAAGCAACCATCGCAAGACCTGGATCTGGAGGCGATCGGTGGCGTGTGATCCTGGCTCGAGGCCTCGATTGGTCCACCGGCGCCTGAGCTCACAGACCCTCGGCGACGCTATCGGATCTCGTAGACCGCGATGGCGTTGCCAAATCTCTGACCGCGCACTTCGCGCGGGTAACGGCGGACGACAGGGTATCGGCCCACCAGCGCCAACTCACTGGGTTCGCGCTCGGCCGCGTCACGCAGCAGCCGCATGTGCGGCGTTTGCATCGTGCCTGGATCTGATTCGTCGAGCACGACAAACCGGATCCTGTCCTGCCTCAAGACAGCGAGCATCTGTTCCACGGTCTGGACTTTTGCGGTGTACTCGCCGCCGTGCCAGGCTTGCGCGGAGAGCAGCTTGCTCCCGCGGCGGATCACATGCCCGGGACGCCGCTCGCGCATCGCGGTCTCAGCGATGAACATGCCCTCGCCGGTGGCGTCGGACGCGATCAGGAAGCGCGCATGGACGTTGTCCGGCCGCTTCACGATCGCTTCGATGACGGACCGAAGCCACTGCCATGCTTCACCGGCAGGCTCGAGGCAGTGTGGACCAGTCCCGCCGCGGCCACAACGATCACCAGCGGCGTCAGCCCCGGTCGCTGCGCACTGAGCCAGCGGCTGACCCCACCGTCCCGGCGGCCGCCATCATCGCCCACGAAGGCAACGCCTGCGTGAGGTGGCGATAGCCGAAGCTCGCGGGCACGACCGCGTGGAACACGACGACGCCGATGATGAGCGCCGCAGCGGCTGGCCAGAGCCTGACATCTCGCGTCGCCATGCGCCACGAAGCGACCACGCCCCGCCGAGCAGGCCGAAGGTGGTGATGATGATGCTTCCGGAGCGTAGAACACCTTCAGGGAAATATACGAGCCCGCGTAGCGTGTAAATCGAGCGTCATCGAGGGCTGTTCCCAGCCGGCGCGCGTAACATCGCGGAACGCCCAGGTCCACGGCCCGGCGAGCACCAGCACGATGACCGCGGCGTAGGCCAAGTTGAGCCGCTTGAGCAGATCGATCCGGCCGGTGAATAGAATCGCGAGCGGAGGGACGAAAGCGAGCGCGAACCCGCTTCCCTTGGTCATGATCGCCATCGACGCCAGCAGACCAAAAAGAACACTGTCGCGCGTCCGCTGATGATCCATCCATTGGCCGAAGGCCAACATCGCCAGGGTGCTGAACAGCGCCACCGGGATCTCCGCCATGACCATGGAGGCGTACTGCTGGATGAGACCGAATGCGGCGACAGCAGGGCGCCGAAGACGGCCGCATACCAGCCTAGCTCCCAGCGCAGCCCACTGAAGACGACGAGAGCCGTCGCGCAGGTCAGAATGGCCATCAGGACCAGCAGGGAGGCCCGGCCGTCGGAGAACGCCAGCGTCCACGCCGCCTGGATCGCGTAGAAGCCTGGGGGCCAGTTGCCGAGCGCCACCTTGGGGTAGTGCTCGTAGTATGTCTCGGCGAACGCCATCGGATTCCCGGGCAGGCCGCTCGCGACGTAGTCGCGCACCATCAGCCCGGTGACGTAGTGCGCCGCTTCATCGGGGTGAGAACCAAACTCGGCGTCGTAGGCCCCGCCCGTGATCTGGAAGCCCAGGACGACCGCGAACAAGAGGACAACAACCGGTAGGTCTCTCACCCACGGCACCCTCGACGATGGAGGATGGGGGATGCGATCTGACTAACCCGGCGAGTCGGCCGGCGCGGTAGGTTGGATGTCGTTGTCGGCGCCGCCCCTCACTTCCGCCGGCCTTGCCAACTTCGCACCAATCCGGTGCTGCGGCTGAGGATTCGGCTGAAGTCGGGCCATAGTGGTCGCGTTGCGGTCAGTCTAGTGC
>JACDBQ010000818.1 GCA_013694845.1 Acidobacteriota bacterium | reverse complement strand
GATCTACACCATTCTCATGTCGCGGCTCCCGTCATTGCCCGCGATGTGGACGGCGGCGCTCGACGGAGTCGATCTGTCGCCACCTCTTTCGCTGTGGCTCACACGTGCCGCACACCAATTGGCCGGCGTCGGCCACGTCTCCACCCGGCTGCCGGCGATGGCCGGCTTCGCCTTGGCGGTGCTCGTGATCTTCGCGCTGCTGCGTCGGCGGGTCGGCTCCGCAGCGGCCATCTCAGGCGCCCTCTTCCCGATCTTCACCGCCGCGCCGCGGTATGCATCCGAGGCGCGCGCCTACGGCGTGATGCTGGCGCTGTTTGCTGCGGCTCTGTACTGTTGGGCCGAAGCGGCGAAGGGCCGCCAACGCCGAGTGTTCGTGCCCGGTCTGGCCGCGGCTCTGGCCGCGTCGCTCTGGAATCACTACTACGGTGTGCTCGTGTTTGCCCCGATTGCAGCTGGAGAGGTCGCGAGGATGGTGCGCAACCGGCGCGCCGATCCGGCGGTCGGCGCAGCCCTCGGGGTCGCGCTTCTCGCCGCCGCGCCACTATGGCCTCTGGTGCGGGTGGTGTCGACGCAGCGTGCGACGTTCTGGGCAGCCGCGGACCGGCCGGAGCAGATCATCGAGTGCTACCGCTTTCTGCTCCAGCCGCTGCTGGACGCTCCGCTCGTTCTTGCGGGTATTGGCCTGGCGCTGATCCTGGCCTGGTGGCCAACGTCACCCGACGACGCCGATGAGACGCCCGGTGTGCCGAGTCACGAATGCGTCGCAGTCATCGTGGCGGTTGCGATCCCGATACTCGGATTTCTGCTTGGACGATTCGTCAGTGGTGCGTTTGCGCCGCGCTACATTCTCACCGGAGCCTTGGCCATCAGCATTGCCGTGCCGCTTGCGGTCGCACGTGGGCGCAGTCGGAACACGCGCGCGTCGCTCCTTATGTGCGCCACGCTGATCATTGCTGTCGCCACGGCGGCGGTCCGCGCGTGGTACCCCGCGCCCCTTCCATTCACTGATCCGGTCGCGTCCCGGCCTCTTCTCACCGACAGCCTGCGGTCGCCCGGTCCGACCGTCGTCTCGAGTAGTCTGCAATTTCTGCAGCTGTGGTACTACGCGCCTCCGGAGCTGAAACACCGGCTGCGATACCTCGCCTCTCGAGAGCAGGCGTTGCGTCGAACCGGCTCCGATACCATGGACCGCGGCTACGAAGCGCTGGCGCGCGTTGCCCCCGTACCTGTCGTAGATTTCGAAGTCTTCGTCGCGGCGCACACGGATTTCCGGTTGTACGAAGCGGGTTCAGGGTGGCTGCTGGACGCGCTGCGAGACGCCGGGGCAACTGTCGAACTGGTCGCCACTGAGCCGGGAGGCCGCCTCTATATGATAAGAATGCCTCAAGGCCGGCAGGAGACCGGGCGGTAAGGTGCGATCCGCACCCCGGACCGCACGCCGCATCCCGCGTCCCGCACCCCGCATCCCGCACCCCGTAGAATTTGAAGATGCGAGCACAAACCGGAACCGCGCCGCTCCAGGAACCGTAGCTTCCACGCGATGGTTGGATTGGTCGCCGCCGGCCTGTTGCTCTGGGAACCGCTGCGTTTTGCGCTGGAGGCGTCGATGGTCTTCGGATCGCTTTCGCACCGGGGCGCCGCCGCCTCGATCGAGCTCGTGGCGCACGGGTTGATCGCCGCTTTGTCAGCCGCAACCGGTCTGGCGTTGCGGAACTCCGCGCCGGACGGCCGGAGACTCGCCACCCTGACGATCGCTCTGTGCGTAATGCGCGGCGTGCAGTCGCTCTATTGGTCGGCTCTGCCGAGCAATACGGTGCCGGGTGACGAACCTCTGATCGCGGGAGCCCTGACGGTCGCGGGGGTGGTCGCGATTGTTGTCGTGCGCAGGGCAGGGTGACTCGCGATCCTGAGCGAGGTTGGCTGTCGATGGCGCCTACACGGTCAGGACGACCTTCCCGACGACCTCGCCTGATTCGAGGGCGCGGTGCGCGGCGGCCGCATCATGCAATGGAAACGTCGCGTGGACCAGCGGTCGGACCTGTCCGCCTTCGAGGAGCGGCCAGACCATCGCTTCGAGGTCCCGTGCGAGCAACCCCTTCTCTTGCACGGTGCGCGGCCGCAGTGTGGATCCGGTGATCGTGAGGCGGTTGTGCAGCAGGAGCCGCAGGTTGATGTGCGACTTCGATCCGCCGATCAAGCCGACCTGTACCAGCCGTCCCTGCATGCGGAGACATTCGATGTTTCGCGGCAGGTAGTCGCCACCGATGATGTCGAGCACCACATCGACTCCCCCGCCGCGCGTGAGTTGCCGCACCGCCTCCACGAAGTCCCGGCTGCGGTAGTTGATGGCGTCGACGGCGCCTAGCTGCTTGCAGGCGGCGCACTTCTCGTCGGTGCCGGCCGTCGCATAGGCGGTTGCGCCGAACACGCAGGCGAGCTGTATGGCGGTCGAACCGATTCCGCTCGTCCCCCCGTGAACGAGAACCCGCTCGCCGGGCTGAAGCTGTCCCCGCTGAAACAGGTTCGTCCAGACGGTGAAGTAGGTTTCCGGGATCGCGGCCGCGGTCACCGCGTCCATGCCCGAAGGGATGGGCAGGCATTGTGGGGCTGGGGCGGCGCAGTACTCTGCGTAGCCGCCCCCGGCGAGCAGCGCGCAGACCCGGTCCCCCTCGCGCCACCGTGTGTCCCCTCGCGTCGCGACGATCGTGCCGGCGACCTCCAGGCCCGGGAGATCGGAGGCGCCGGGCGGCGGAGGGTAGTGGCCCTCGCGCTGCATGATGTCGGGCCTGTTCACGCCCGCGGCTTCGACCCGGATGAGAACCTCATTTGGTTGCAGCCGCGGCGCCTGCCGTTCCACCTCGCGCAACACGTCTGGGCCGCCAGGCCGCGAAATCTCGATCGCCCGCATCCTCTGCTGAGCATACGCCGTCACGGGATGCAACGATCAGCCGAGTGGCGCAGTCTGCCGGCCTGAGCCGCCAGGCCACAGCGATCGCCGCGGCAGTGAGGGAGGTATTCCGCGCGCCTGACCACACGACCTACCTCAGCCCGGAGGGCAGGCGCGGCGACGCGAGCAGCCGGCCGAACTCCTGCCACCGAACGGCGGAATCAGCGGACGCGCGCTTCTCGATGTAGTCGCGGACCATGTCTTTCCCGAGGTTGTAATTGATCACGTAGCTGCGGTACTGATCGAAGAAGCGCACCCGCTGGGCCGCGCGATCCTTCGGCATGAGCGCGTACTTCTCCAGCCACGCAGCAGCCTGCGCGGCATCGATCTCACCATTGAGATAGCGGCGCGCCGCCTCGTTGCCTGCATACGCCAGCCGTGCGACCAGCGCCTGGACGGCGTAGTAGTCGCGGACCTCGCGCGGGTCGAGGCCCGCCGCAGGAAACAACACCTGCTCCTCGTACGCGAGACGCTCTTCTTCGGGAAACGCGATCTCGATCCCGTAGTTCGCCGTGCCCTCGGCAATCAGCGATTGCGGAGAGAACAGTGGATACACCGTGAACTCCATCCAGCCGCGATCTCTCACCAGGTTCTTTTCGAGCAGCACGTTGTACACGTGATGGCCGGGGTACCCTTCGTGACAGGCGAGGTCGATCGCCCGGTCGATATAGATCGGCAGATCGGTGTTCACCTGGATCAGGCTACGGAACCCGCCCTGATACCAGTTGTAGCCGCTCCACGACTTGTTGGTGACGTACTCGACGGTGAAACTCTCATCGGGTGGCAGTTGCAGGTGCCGCGCGGTCCGCTCGCGGCATGCCGCAATCGCGGTGCGGAACACGCCGTCCAGCTTCTCGCTCGGGATGAGAAAGGCGCGCCGCCACGCGTCGTATCGCTCGACCAGGGTTCCATGGCCGGGGAATCGGGATTCGAGCTGGCTGAGCACTTCCTGAAAATGCTGCTCCGGCAGGATGGGCGCCACAGCATCGTAGAGCGCTCTCGACTCGTCGTCGAAACGGAGGCGCTCCCCCTTGAGTATTTTCAGGCGACCGGTCATCGCCGCGAGCTGCGCCTGCAGATACTGGTGCCGGAGTGCTTCCGCCTCGTCCGCGGGCTTCGGCATTAGGGCCACTCGCGCCCTGAGGTTCTCGGCCTGCCGAAGGAGGTCGTCGAGATTCCCCTTGCCTCCGCCCGGCTTCCATTCCGGCGGGCCGTAGTACGCGTCGACATAGTCCGGGTCGTGCTGCCCTACCGCCAGGGTCAGGCGTACGTATTGCTCCGCGATATGACTCATGGACGATTCCCCGGAGTTACTGTCGGGCTCTGGCGACCCTTGCGGCGAACCGCTGCACGCGGTCGCGAGGATCCCCGCCATCAAAAAGATTCCGAGATAACGACTCGCCTGCATGAAAGCCCTCTTCTACTCGCTCCTCGCTTACTTTCTCACACCCGTCGGCGTCCTGATGATGGGGGTACTGGACGCGTCGGTCGTGTTCTTTCTGCCACTTGGAATTGACTTCGTTGTCATCATCATGTCGGCCCGCCAGGGCCACCTCTTCTGGATGTACGCACTGCTGGCGACCAGCGGATCGATCCTCGGTGCGACGGCGACGTTCTGGATGGGCCGCAAGGTGGGTGAGCACGGGTTGACACGCCTGGTGAAGCCCTCGACTCTCAAGCGGGTCCAGCGGCGAGTGACCAACAGCGCGGCGGTCCCGATTGCGGCTCTCGGCGTGATCCCCCCGCCATTCCCATTTACCGCGTTCGTGCTCACGAGCGGCGCATGTGGCCTGAATCCGTGGACGTTTCTCTCGACGCTTGCCGGCGTCCGGCTGGCCCGCTTCATGATCGAAGGGGCGCTGGCCGCGCATTACGGGCGAGGCATTCTCACGTGGATGGAGTCGCGCACCTTCACCATCGTCGTGATCATCATCGCCGTCCTGGCGGTTGGAGGCACGATCGTTTCCGCGCTGGCGGTTTACCGAAGTGTCAAACGGGAGAAGCGAG
>JACDBQ010000800.1 GCA_013694845.1 Acidobacteriota bacterium | reverse complement strand
CACCTGGAGGGCGCCGTCCCGGTTCGCCAACCAGGCCACGTGCTTTCCATCGGGTGACCAGCGAGGCGTGTTCTCGGTCTTCTCACCGTCGATCAAGGCTTTCGGCCCGCCTCCGCCCTGGGAGGGAACGGCCACGATGTCTGCGTTCCGCCGGCCGGTTTTCCCGTCGGTCGTGGTGCGGACGTAGAGAACGGTGCGACCATCGGGTGACAGCTGCGGATCCGCGATGCGTGGCGCGACGATGAGGTCTTCGACCGTCATGGCGCGGCGTCCCTGGGCGATCCCCCCGATGCCGAGGAGGGTGAGGCCGGCGGTGCACGAGAGCGCGCGAAGGATCGAAACTGGTGTCATGCGGCTCATTGTAGGCTGACCCCAGGGCACTAACGGCTCTCTTCGACCGCTCGCGCGGCGCCCAGGTTGACCCAGCGGCGGCGCAGGTTCTCGACCTGCACCCAACCATCCTGTCCGGCGTCGAGAATCGTGACGTCTTCACGGTCCCCCTCCGCCCACGTGATCGAATAGCGGCCGCCCTTGCGGACGAATGCCGGGGAAGCAATGGTCATCGGTGGCATCTGCACGACCCGCACGTCGGGAGTGTTCGCGATCGTCACGGTGGGAGTGTTGGCGATCGTTACCACGCCGCTGATCGTGGTGATCCCGCTGCCGGGGCCGGGCTTCGACAGCATCTCCTGTTGACCGTGAAGCGCTGCCCATGAAATCGTCGCCATTCCGAGAACCGCGACCAGTGCTGCAAGCCGCATTTCAAGCCTCCTGATTCAAGACCGCCCTCGAGACGATGAGACGATGAGATCTGGCGTCCGGTTTGGCAATGATTCATCGGCCGGCGAACCCCGCCTCGAGCACCAGCGGCGCATATTTGTTGCAGAACGTATTGGTCAGCAGATGGCCTGGATCGTAGACGTTCTTTGCCCGGAAGAACGCTTCGATTTCAGGATAGGACCGCCGCAGCTGTCTGCCGTGTACTCCATTACCGCACGACCCGAGCGGTAAACCGCGTTCTCGGTGATGTCGGTGTCGGCATCGAGGATGACGCCGAAGAGTCCGTAGCCGCCAACGACCCAGTCGGAAGAGCTCGGCGTCGGTGCTCCGGCTCGCGGTGCGAACAGTGCCGTCTTGCAGCATCACCCGCATCGAACGGACGGTGCGACCAACCGACCCGGCCTGGTGGTCCATACCGTGCGCATTCACCGAAATCGAGCCCGAACCAGTCATTGACGATTGCGTCAGCCCTGTCGGCCCCCAGCCACGACCAGCCGGGCTCGATCAAGGCCTTCAGTCATCCGAGAACGACCCGCACGTGACGCTCAACGCCGTCGGCGACGACCGGGATCGCCGGGCCCGGCATCGTCGTGCCATCGAGCTCCAGCCTCGTCACGCCGCGGTTGACGCCATGCGGGTTTTCGACCGTAATCCGATACCGCGCCCCCGCCGGTGTGAACCGGACCTCGAAGCCGGGCCACGATCGTGGGATGCAGGGCTCGATGTGCAGCTCGCCGTTCCGGAGGGTGATGCCGAGAATCGCCTCGATCCCCACGCGATACATCCAGCCGGCCGACCCCGTGTACCAGGTCCAGCCGCCGCGCCCGGTGTGCGGCGGGACCGAATAGACGTCGGCCGCGACAACGTACGGCTCGGCCTGGTAGCGCGCCACGCCCTCGGGCGTTCGGGTGTGATTGACGGGATTGAGCAGCGAGAAGAGCTCCGCCGCGCGATCACCGTCCCCGAGTCGGGCGAACGCGAGCACGTTCCACAGCGCAGCGTGAGTATACTGACCGCCGTTCTCTCGAACACCCGGCAGGTACCCGCGAATGTAGCCCGGGCTCGGCTCCATCTTGTCGAAGGGGGGCGTGAGCAGGAGCGCCACGCGGTCCTCGTTGCGGACCAGCCGCTGGTCGACTGCGTCCATCGCCTGTTTCGCGCGAGCCGGATCCGCAACGCCAGAAATGACCGACCACGATTGTGCGATCGCGTCGATCTGGCACTCGGCGTTCTCCTGCGAACCGAGCGGCGTGCCATCGTCGAAATACGCCCGGCGATACCATGCGCCGTCCCATGCCCGTTCGAGCGCCGCAGTCAACCTGGTTGCTGCCTCGCGGTATCGAGCGGCACGGGCCTGGTCTCCCCGCGTTTCCACGAGGTCGGCGAAGGGACGGAGGATCGAGACCAGGAACCACCCTAGCCAGACGCTCTCGCCCCGCCCGCCCGCGCCGACGAGACTCATGCCGTCGTTCCAGTCGCCGGTGCCCATCAGGGGAAGCTCGTGAGCACCGGTGCCGAGGCTGATCTCGACGGCCCGCAGGCAATGCTCGTAGAGGGAGGCCTGCTCCGACGACGTGGAGGGTTGCTCGTAGGCCTCGTGCTCGTCGGGATTCAGCACCCGTCCTGCGAGAAACGGGACCTGCTCGTCGAGCACGGATCGATCGCCGGTCGCACCCACGTAGTGCAACGCCGCATAGGGGAGCCAGAGACGATCGTCCGAGAAGCGGGTGCGAACGCCCTGGCCTCCAGGCTCGTGCCACCAGTGCTGCACATCGCCTTCCACGAATTGCCGCGAGGCGGCGTGGAGCAGGTGCGCGCGCACGATCGCCGGCGCCGACGCAATCAGGGCCAGCGTGTCCTGCAATTGATCCCGGAAACCGAACGCGCCGCTGGACTGGTAGAACGCGGAGCGCCCCCAGATCCGGCAGGCCAGTGTCTGATAGAGCAGCCAGCGGTTCAGGAGGAGATCCATCGCCCGGTCAGGTGTGCGCACGCTGATCGTGCCGAGCAGACCGTCCCAGAACGTCCGGATTTCCCGCAGCGCTGCGTCCACTTCCGCGATCACCCGATAACGCGCGACCAGCGGACGCACCTGCGCGGCATCCGCCACGTCACCGAGCAGGCCGATGACGACCTTCTCTTCGGAGGGCTCGAGCTCGACGATGACGCGGATCGCGCCGCAGGGATCCTGCACCGGGCCGACTCGATTGGACAGGTCATCGCGCCCGAGCGCCGCCGGTCGTCGCAGGGTGGCGTTCCGGCCGATGAACTCGGTGCGGTCCCCGGTGCAGGTGCGCCGCCTGGCTCCCCGGCACGAGAGATCGACGAATGCCACTCGATCCGCGAACTCCTGGCGGAACCGATTGGTCGCGGTCACTGCGCCCGTCCCGGGCTCCGTCGCGGTGATCACGTGGGTCGCGGTGCGCGAGCGATTCTCGCCGAGCACCCATTCGACGTAAAGGGTCACGGACAGCGTTCGTTTGACTGCGGCGGTGTTCCTGAGTGAGAGCCGGAAGACCTTCACCGGCTGGTCCCGGGGGACAAACAGGGTGAGCTCCGAGATCACGTCACCTCGGGCGTGCTCGTAGGTCGAGTACCCCTGCCCATGCCGGGTGTCGTATTGCCGACCGCCGCCCGACGGCAGCGGGGTGGCCGACCAGAAGGCGCCCGTCGCCTCGTCCCTGATGAAGATGGCTTCCCCCGGTGGGTCCGCGACCGGATCGTTGTGCCAGGGTGTGAGCCGGTTGTCGTGGCTATTCGCGGCCCAGGTATAGCCTGGCCCGCATTCGGTGCAGGCAAATCCAAATGTCGCATGCGCGATGACATTGGTCCACGGCACGGACGGCAGAGTGCCGCCGGTCCCGCCGGTACGAACGACGTACTCACGGCCGCCCGCCGTGAACCCGCCACAACCGTTGAACAACTCGAGGTCCTCGGGTCCCGATCGTGACGACGGCGGCGCCGAGACGACGGGGGCATCGGGATCGGAAATGGCGCTTCGGGTCGCGGCCGTCTCGAACGGCGCGTGCGGACGCGACAGCTGGTTGCGCAAGCCGCCGTCGCGCGCGTCCATGACGACGCGCGCGGAGGCGCGCAGCAGGAGCTGGTCGGCTGCGGGCATCAGGTCGGCACGTCGCGCGAATACCCCGCCCGGTTTGTCGACCTGCGCATGCTCGGGACCGCCTTCGACGAGCCGCATCAGCTCCTCCTGCAGCCCCTGCAGGTAGCTCGCCGCGTGCTCGTTGAGGATGACCAGGTCGAATCGGAGTCCCTTCAGGCGCAGGTACTCGTGGGCCCTGAGCAGGTCGGCCACGAGCTGCACGCCCGTCTCATCGGTCAGGCGCACGAGCAGGATGGGCAGATCTCCCGAGAGGCCGTACTTCCAGAGGTCGCGTTGGCCGCAGCGATTCTGTTCGACCGCGTCCCGGTCGCGCAGGCGCGTGTCGCCGGATATCAGCCGGCCGCCGAGGCGTTGAAACGACACGGTATCGTCAATCGTGAGCCCGAGGTGTCTCAGCTCGATCTGGCTGTGGGTTGTGGCCAGCGCAACCGCGCGGGCGACCGCCCTGCGATCGTGATATTTCTCGACCAGCTGCAGCGCGGTTTCTTCGGTCTCGGCGTACGCGGTGGTGAACGTGATGCGGGCGGTCGCTCCCGGCGCGAGCCGCACCGAGTGCCGCATCGAGACGATTGGATCGAGCACCGGGCCGGTGGTGCCCGACAGCGGCGCCAGACCGGTCATGGCCGCGGGCCGGTCGAGTGTTCCGCCCCGGCCGATGAACCGCGCGCGATCCGTCTCGACCTGGGTTGGCGGGGCGCCACGACCACGGCCGCTGAGCACGTGAACGAGATAGCGGTAGGCATTGCCGGACCGCGGACGGCGAACCGCAATGAGCGCGTCGCGCTCCGGCACGCTCCGGGTTTCGACGAACAGGTTGCTGAATGCCGGGTGGGACAGGTCCGCGTCGCCCGGCGCGAGCACGACTTCGGCGTAGCTGGTCACGTCGAGCCGCCGCGGCGACGTCCCGAGGTTCGTTACGGAGACCCGACGCAACTCCGCATCGTCCTCTGGCGACACCACGATTTCGGTGCGCGTCTCGATGCCGGCGTCGATCCGCCGGAACATGGCGCGGTCGGGCGCGAATGTACAGTCGTATTCGTCCGGCTCGTGCGCGGTCGGCAGATAGGCAGTGGACCAGACCTGCCGCGTGTCGAGATCCCGGACGTAGCAGAAGGTGCCCCAGCCGTCGGTCGTGACATCCTCGCGCCACCTGGTCAACGCCGTGTCCTGGCGGCGGCTGTACCCGCCGCCGGCGTTGGTCACCATGACGCCGTAGGAGCCGTTCGACAGCAGGTGAGGCCTGGGACTGATGGTGTGAGGTGTCGTGTAAACGCGTGCGACGCCGCCGGTCGATGCCCGCACCGATGGCACGTGATCTGCCAGCTCGATGGGCGGATTCTTCAGCGGCACCTGGTACGGGATTCGTTCCTGCAGCAGCAAGTCAGCCGCCTGGACGCGTGGATCGTCGTGGAACCGCCGCTGCATCGGGAAGTCGTGCAGGGCGTTGTCGATCGCGACCAGCCCCATGCCCTGGTGATGCGCCATGAACGTCTGAAGCACCACCCCCCTGGCCGGCCCTTCCGGCGCACGACCCGGCGTGAAGTCGATCGCCTCGTAGAATCCGTATCGGCCGGCCATGCCGAGGCGCGCGAGGCGATCGAGATTGTGGAGCACATCCACCGGCGCGAGAGGGGCCGCGAGCATGCTGGCGTAGGGGGCGATGACGAGGTCATCACCGAGGCCGCGTTTGAGGCCGAGCCCGGGAACGCCGAACGCGCGATACTGGTAGTTCCGCTCCAAATCCTGCGCGTTATAGGCCGACTCCGAGATGCCCCAGGGCACCTTGTGGCTCGCCCCGTACTGCATCTGCCTCTCGATGACGGCGCGATACGTTTCGTCGAGCAGCGTGCCGGCGTAGGCACGCATGACGAGCAGCGGCATGAAGTACTCGAACATCGAGGCGCTCCACGAGATCAGCGAGCGCGCGGTGCCGGTCGGCGTCAGGGACCGTCCGAGCTTGAACCAGTGTTCGGGCGAGACCTGGCCGGTCGCGATCGCGACGAAGCTCGCCAGCCGGGCTTCGGAGGCCAGCGCATCGTAGTACGACGGGTCCAACCGTCCGTCGGTGGCGTTGTAGCCGATCGAGAACAGGCGTCGCTGCCGGTCGAAGAGAAAGTCGAATTCCATCTCTTCGACCAGGTCGTCGGCAAAACCGGCGAGGCGAGAGGCCCGCTCCACCAGCTCCGCCGCGTCTGCCTCCGACCGGTGGAGATCCCGGGTGCGTTGCGCCAGCGCGATCCCGACGCGGTCCAGCCACATCCCCGCCTCGGCGAGGTACGCCGATTCTTCGTCCGGCGACGCCGCGTCCTCGAGCTCGCGATACAGGACGCCGATGGTTGCGACATGGTCGTCGATTCGGGCGAGCACTCCCGGCCACTCAGCCGGCGCGGCCGATAGCTCGGGGGCCTTGAGCAGCCCGGCGATCTCCCGCCGCAACGCTCGGCCCGGCGACGACGCCGCACTCGTCGTCGCGCGCGTCAGGCAGTCATTGCACAGGCGCAGTGGATCGTGGATGCCGTCGAGCGCACGGCCAGGGTTGAACGGATCGTCGGCCAGCTGCTGCAGGCCCACCTTGAGGGTGAGGAGGTAGCCGGCCAGGTTGCCGCTGTCGACGCTCGACACGTAGGTCGGCAGCAGTGGCGCAAGGGTGCGAGTGTCGTACCAGTTGAAGAAGTGTCCGCGATATCGCGGCAGCTTGAGCAGCGTGGCGAACGTCGGTTCCAGCCGATCGACGACCCCCGACGCGCTGAGATAGCCGAGGTCATACGCCGCCAGTGTCGAGAGCAGCTGCAGACCGATGTTCGTCGGCGAGGTTCGATGGGCGATGACGTCAGCGCGGCCCTCCTGGTAGTTGTCCGGGATCAGCCAGTGGTCCGCCGGCGTGAGGAGCTCTTCGAAGAAAAGCCAGGTGCGCCGCGCGACCTTGCGTAACGCCGCGCGATCGCCCGGGCTGATAGCCTGCCGGGGGTCGCGAACCGGGCGACCGGTCGCATAGGCGATCGCCGGTGAAAGCAGCCACAGTCCGATGAGTGGCAGCGCGAGCGGCAGGCGGCCGGGGGCGACTGTGGCGACCAGCGCCGCCGCGACCATGGCCAGCGCTGGCGCAGCCCACATGGAGCGCAGAACGGTTCGTGGCGTGCGATGGACCCCCGCGACGCGGTCGGCCGACACCCATTCGAGCAGGCCTCGATGGCTGATCAGCAGTCGCCAGACCGTTCGGACAATCGCATCGGACATCAGCCAGCCCTGGTGGGCGAGCAGCGACGCCCAGAGCACGGATTGCCTGACGCTCGTCAACACGTTGTCGCGTTCGGCGGCGATATGGAGGCGCAGGGGCACGCCGCGCACCCGGCTCGACAGAGACCGGGTCAGCTGCGTGTAGGCAGGAAACGTGAGCACCAGCAATCCGAGGACCGTCCACATCAGCGTCGACCCGGGAAGGATCGTCCATCCGCAGAGGAACAGGACCAGCAGGGCGGGTGCGAGCAGGCTGCGACGCAGGTTGTCGAGGATCTTCCAGCGGGCGATGACCGGCAGCGTGTTGCGGACGACCTTGCCCGTGCCGTCCGGCACGGTGCGCCAGAGCCAGCGCGCAATCTGCCAGTCCCCGCGCGCCCACCGATGCTGGCGCGCCGCGAACGTCAGGTAGTGCATGGGGTAGTCGTCGACCAGTTGCACATCGGTGCACAGGCCGGCCCGTGCGTACGACCCTTCGAAGAGATCGTGGCTCAGAAGCCGGTCGTCAGGCACACGGCTCGCGAGCGACGCGTCAAAGGCGTCGACATGATAAATCCCCTTGCCCACGTAGCTGCCCTCGTGGAACAGGTCCTGATAGACGTCGGACACCGCGGTCGTGTAGGGGTCCATTCCGACATGACCCGAAAAGATCTTCGCGAAGAGCGACCGGTTGGCGCTGACGATGTCGACGCCGACCCCGGGCTGCAGCACACCGTACCCTTCGGTGACCCGGCCGGCCACGGGATCGAACCGGGGCAGGTTCAGCGGATGGACGAGCGTGCCGATCAGGCGCGCCGCCGCCTCCATGGGGAGCTGGGTGTCGGAATCCAGCGTGATGACGAAGCGGATCGACGGCAGCAGCGAGAGATCGCCGTGAACGACCTGGAAGCTGGTGTCGGGGGCGCCGCGCAGCAGCTGGTTGAACTCGACCAGCTTGCCGCGCTTGCGCTCCCATCCCATCCAGTGTTTCTCGCGCGCGTTCCAGCGGCGCTCGCGATGGAAGAGAAAGAAGCGCCCGTGGCCGTGGCGCGCGTTCAACGCGTCCACCCCGGCGCGTCCGTGGGTGAGAATTTCCGAGTCCTCGGGCCGCGACGCTTCGTCGGCGTCGGCGAAGTCCGTCAGCAGCGCGAAATGGATGTTCTCGTCGCGATTGCCCAGAAAGCGCACTTCCAGGTCGTCGAGCAGGGCGCCGACCCTGGCGGTCGAATCGGCGATCGCCGGCACCACGACGATGGTCCGGGCCGAGGCAGGAACCCCGGTGCGCAATGCGAGTTTGGGCAGCGGGCGGGGCGGGACGCGTGCCGTGACCACGAGATGAACGACATTGATCACCAGCTCACTGACCGGCAACAGCGCCACCAGGCCAACCAGCCACAGCTCGGCTCGGCTTGCACCATGACGTGAGGCGTAGGCGAGCAGACTGCCGACCGCCACTGCGGTGAACGCGGCGAGGGTGCCGAGATAGCCGATCGCCGGGTGTTTGAATGTGAACCTGGCGAACCGCTCCCGGAGCAGCGGCACGTAGCCGACCAGCGGCTCCAGCTCAAAGCGTCCGCGCGAGATCAGGTAATAGCCGACGTGATGGCGCCGGTCGTGCGCGGCGTCATCGCGCCGGGCCGCCGCCGCGAGCTCTACGACCTTGCGGGCGACGTCGGTCTCGGAGATGCGCGCTCGTTTCGCCAGCCCCTCGACGGCGTGCCGATAGCGATCCCGCGTCGAGAAATCCATCAACGCGTAGGCCCCGGACGGATCATCCCGGAGGATGCGCTCCGCGACGTTCACCCGCTCGAAGAACAGCGTCCAGTCGATCGATGAGACCAGCCGCATGCTGGTGATCACGTTGCCGATCGCGAGCTGGTCGGCGGCTTCGCGCCGGTGCTCGCCCCGCAGCATCTCCTCGGCCGAATCCTCCTGCAGCTCGAGCGCGCGATGCAGCGCCTGCCAGGCCGGTGCCGCCGCGAGTGGCTGGTCGCGCAGCCACTGGAGCAGCTCCACGACGAATGCGGTGGAGAGCCTTCCATCCTCCTGTCGCCCGTCATCGAGCATGCGGGTGATCGACCGTTCCGACCAGTCGGCCGGGTTGGTCAGGCGGTGGTGCCATGCCCGCGCCTTTTCCCGATCCCCCCTGGCGTCGACGACGCCTTCGGCGAGCCGCTGCAGCTCTTCGACGAGTCCCAGCCGGAGCATGATCGGTATTGCCCAGGTCTCGCCGATCGACAGTTGCGAGGTGCGCTGGTAGGCAGTGGTGAAATCGACGACCGTGCCCAGGTCGATGCGTCCGGCGGTGTGCGCGATCAGTTCGCGCGCGAGCAGGTAGATCCGCGGGTAGCCGGCGAACTCGCCGTCCGCCAGCTTGGGAAGCTCCAGGTAGTACTTGCGCGGCAGGTGCTGGCGGATCTCACGCACCTGGTCCTGCACAACGTGATGGTTGTCGCGCAGCCAGTCTTCGGATCCGACCGTATCTGCGTCCGCCCGCGCCGTCTCCGAGAGGAAGAGGTAGGCCGCGTCGAGGCGGGTCGAACTGTGGTCGAGGCCCGGGAGCAGCGGTCGCGCACGCGTCGGATCGGACGACAACTCGTGCGCGGTCGCGATTCGTGCGGCATGCGCTTCGAGTTGATCGGGGGTGAAGAGTTCCGCGGTCGCGGCGCCCAATCGGAGGGCGGATGGGGTCAAGGCTTCATTATGACAGGCCCCCGGCAGACGTGGGCGCACGGCCGGCTTGGTGGAGGAGCCAGGCCTCCGCGACCGCGGGGACGCACACGATGATCGTCGTAGAATCGATAGCCATGCTCACGCTCATCATTGCCTGCTGGGCCGGCTGGGTCTGCTGGGCCTGTTCCCTGCCGGCCGGGGAGGCGTCGCAGACGCGGCCTGACCTTTCCGGCACATGGGCGTTCGACCAGCAGAAGACCATGCAGCCGGGACCGGACGGCCGGATCGTGCTCGCGGCCATGCTCGGCGACCAGTTCGTCGCTCTGCAGACGACCACCTCCCTGACGCTTCGCATCAAATTTCAGGGAGAGATCGTCGTCGCGATTTACGACTTGACCGGAGCGGATAGCGAGAACCTTTCGCCCGGCGACATTCGCGTGACGTCGCGCGCCTCATGGCAGGGGAAGAAACTGGTGATCGATTCCACCAGCCAGGGGATGGACAACGGGCAGGCGCTGACGATCGCGAGCAAGCGCGTGATCTGGATCGACCAGGCGGGCGACCTGATCATCGAGCGCAGCGGCACGCCCGCCAGCGTCGTCACACCGTCTCGGAGCGTGTATAGGCGTGTGCGGTAGAGGTAGAGACTCCACCATCGTCATCGATGTCAGCCTTCGACGTGAACCCGTCGACACGGCGAGGAGCAGCTGAGTGTTCAACGCGTCTTCCCCGTCATCGGCACGAAGCGGACCGGGAGGGTCTTCAGCGTTTCCATTCCCTCGAGTGTGCGGCGCAGGATGCGTAACTCCTGGACGCCGATGCCGACCGGGATCGCCATCACGCCGCCCATCTTCAACTGCGCGATCAGCGCCGGCGGCACATCGTCGGGCGCGGCGGTGACGATGATGCGGTCGAACGGCGCCTGCTCGGGCCAGCCCGCGTAGCCGTTGCCGGCGCGCACGTGCACGTTGGCGTAGCCGAGGCCCGCCAGCACCCTGCGGGCCGACACGGCGAGCGGTTCGACGATCTCCATGCTGTAGACCTCTCGCGCGAGCTCGCCGAGAATGGCCGCCTGGTATCCCGAACCGGTGCCGATCTCGAGCACCCGATGATCCGGCTGCACGTCGAGCGCCTCGGTCATGAACGCGACGATGTAGGGCTGCGAGATAGTCTGACCGTACCCGATCGCCAGCGGGTGATCGGCGTAAGCCTCGGCGCGAACGTTCGCGGGGACGAGCTCATGCCTCGGCACCCGTGCCATCGCGCGCAGGACCCGTTCATCTCGTATGTCGCGTGCGCGGAGCTGGTCGTTGATCATGCGATGTCGTTCAGCGGTCCGGTCACGTTGCGCACCCGCCTGCGATGCCCCGCACATCGCATTCGCCGTCCCGGTGATCGCAACCAGCAGAACACGGATCAGCTTCCTCACGAGTGGCCCCTGAGATCTCCAGCAGGATCGGTACCGGACGCGCTCGCCACCGCCCGAACGTGAACCACGCAATGTTCGGCCCGGCGCAACTCTCGAAGATCCCAGCCCGAAAGAAGGGGACACGGGCTTCAGTGCGCCAGTCGGTAACCGGCTTTTCTTACCGTCAGAATGTGGCGCGGGGCTGACGGATCGCGCTCCAGCTTGCGACGGAGCTCTCCGATGTGGGTATCCACGGTACGGGTGAGCACCGCCGAGG
Source organism: Acidobacteriota bacterium (assembly GCA_013694845.1). Taxonomy (GTDB): domain Bacteria; phylum Acidobacteriota; class Vicinamibacteria; order Vicinamibacterales; family 2-12-FULL-66-21; genus JACDCA01. The sequence goes on along the minus strand of JACDBQ010000800.1, from coordinate 2,634 downwards.
AATGCCCCCAGACCTCCGCGAGTAACTCGATCCGCGAGGCCACGGCGCCCTTCCGGCGGACCAAGGCCAGCAGCAGATCGAACTCCATCGGGGTCAGCCCCACGGCTTCGGCCGATACCGGCGCCCCCGGTCGCCGTGGCGGACCGCGCCAGCCTGCTGAACGGCTGCCAGATGCGTTCGGCATCCTGCCGCCCGACCCCCGGACCCTGGTCGTCGACGACGATCAGCGCGCGCTGCCCGGTCATCCGAAGGCCGATGGTGACCGTCTGGCCCGCGGGGCCGTATTTCACGGCGTTGTCGAGCAGGTTGAGCAGGATCTGCCGCACCGCGCTGGGGTCTGCGTCCACCATCACCGCCTGATCGACCTGGATCGTGAGCCTGGCCTGCCGTGCCGAGGCGAGGGGCGCAAAACTCTCCGCCACGTCGTTGATGAGTGGCGCGAGCCTCACCGGCTCGCGTGCGATCTCGGGTCGGCGGCGCTCGCCGCGGGAGAACGCCAGCACGTTCTCGACGAGCTGCGCGAGCCGCTGCGCTTCACGCGCGATGATCTCGAGCGACCGGCGGCTTTCGGTCTCGGTCCGTACTCGTCCGAGAAGGAGGGTTTCGGTGAACATGCGGATCTGCGCGAGTGGCGTGCGGAGCTCGTGCGACACCCCCGAGACGAAGTCCGACCGCAGGCGAGACAGCTCGGCTTCCCGCCGCAACTGCACGATCGCGATGACGACGAGTCCGGCGGTCAGCGCCAGCAGCCCGATGACCAGGGGCAGACGCTCCCTGGGCAGTCCGCCGATCACCAGCCCGCCGGCCGCGTCCGGCCTGAGCGCGACCGCCACTTCAAGCGAGCCGAAGTCCGCTGCCAGGGTCGTGCTCGCTTCGTAGGCCGACCACTCTGTCGAGGACGAGAAGAGGCGCTGCCGGTCGGGCATGGACACGCGCACGGCAAGCGCGGAATTCGGATTTGCCCCCTCAGGCACGAGGGATGGAGGCAGCAGCGGATTGTGCTTCAGGAGCCTCTCGAACACCGACGTGACGAAGGCAGCGTCGGAGACGAACCCGACGAGCTCCGCGGGACGATTCGCGCGATCCAAGACCGGCCGCCAGACAACGGCCTTCGGGGACCCGTCGATGCGGATGATCTGCAGGGCGGGGCACGTGAAGTCGTCGGGCCGGCGCATACCGTCACGCACCGCACGCGTCAGCACCTCCCTTACATATGCACCGACTGGATCTCCCGCGAACGCGAAGGTGCCGTCAGGCAAGGGACATGGAACGCTGCCGTCCCCTGGTGAGGACTGCCGCACCCGGCGGCGCAATGCCCGCTGCTGGTGAGGCCTGGTCGAGGTCTCCTGCACGCGCGGCGTGCTCGACCCGTTCGAGCGCGGTGTTCATCACCTGCATCAGCTGCGTTCGCCCCAGCCGGGTCAGTTCCCAGGCGGCAAACGTCGAGTAGTCGCGAAGAACATTCTCGGCGGTCGCTCGATGCGAACGGACCGCCTGCTGCGCCTCGTACGCCAACATCGCCGTCATCCCGAGGGTCGCGACGAGCAGCACGACGATCACGGGCGAGCGCGATTTTCACGGAGCAGTCATGTGCACCATTCTACGGCCCGTCATACCGCTCCGCTCAGTCAGAAACCGGTCAGCGAATGTCAAAGAGTGATGAAGTCACCTTTTTTGACAAATCCCGGACCATCGGCCGACCGGTCGCTTCGTCTAACCCGCTACAGTCAGTTGCACGATGCCTTTTCCGGAGTGACATCACATGATTCCAACCATACGCAGATCGCTCGCAGTGGGGTTCGCCACCCTGGTTCTCACGCTCCCCGCGGCCGCCCAGGACGCGACGTCGCGTTCGCACGAGCAGCGCCGCGACGAGTGGCAGAAGGTGGACGACATCTTCAAATCCATGCTCGTCGGCTTCTTCACGACCCGCCTATCCAAAGCGGTGGGGGCGCAGGGGCGTGTCTTCGCGGTCGACATCAGCGCCGATGCGCTCGGTCGGCTCCGATCAAGGGTCGCTGGCGACGGGCTGGCGAATGTGGAGGTTGTCGAGGGCGCCGTCGACGATCCGCGGCTCGCGCCGGGGACGCTGGATGCGGTCCTGATCGTCAACGCCTACCACGAGATGACCCAGCACAGCGACTGCTCGCGGGGATCAAGGCCGCGCTGAAACCGGGTGGCCGCCTCGTGATCGTCCAGCCGATCTCCTCCTCACGCCGAAAGAGCGAACGGGACCAGCAAACCCGGAACCATGAGATCGGCATCGAGTACGTCAGGCAGGATGCGCGCGAAGCCGGCTTCACGGAGGTCCTGGCCCAGGATCCGTTCACCGCCCGGCCACAGGGACACGACGAGGAGTGGTTGCTCGCCGTGTCGCCGGCGTCACCGCAGCCTCCGGCGGTCTGGTCCTCGAGAAGCGACGCATGGAAGGCTCCGGATCTGCGTATCGCGGTCGACGAGTTTACGCGGCGCGCGGCGAGATCCTCGTGCTGGACGTCGGTGAGCCGTTCACGCCGGCTCAGGTCGGCCCGTCCGGGCCCTGGGACCCAAACGAACCTGGATGGTGTCGAATCCGCCGGGGATAGGGATGAATCACCTCGTTACCGATCTCGGCTCGGGCGTGCGGATGCTGGT
>JACDBQ010000794.1 GCA_013694845.1 Acidobacteriota bacterium | reverse complement strand
ACCTGCGACCTTTGGGTTATGAGCCCAACGAGCTACCGGACTGCTCCACCCCGCGTCAGGAAACCCAATCGTAACATGCGCGATGCGCACGGTCAACGCTCCGCACGGGTAGTCGAACGCGACTGCCGCTGAACCACAGGCGCACAGCCTCATTCGATGACACTGCATGCGCTTATCCGATGGCATCGGAAGTGCAAAGGCCGAGTCAGGCGGCGCAGCACTTAAGGGGGCATGGCCAATATCCTGGTCGTTGAGGACAACGACGACGTCCGAGAAATGATGGCGGTGACACTCGAGCTGGAAGGCCACGAGGTCGCCACCGCTGTGAATGGACGCGATGCCCTCGAAAAACTCCACTCAGGCGGACGGCCCTGCCTCATCCTTCTGGATCTTATGATGCCGGTCATGAACGGCTGGGAATTCCGCCGCGCCCTCGAACGGGACCCGGAGTTTCACGACGTGCCGGTCGTCGTCGTCTCGGCGGCAACCGGGGAGATGATCCAGCGGGCCGAAGCAGTCGTCCACCTGCCAAAACCGCTCGACATGGACGAGCTGCTCGAGGTGGTGTGCGATTTTTGTGACCGATCCCGCGATCACAGGCTGGGCGCGTCGAAGGATCCAGGCTAGCGCGAGACCGGCGTGACGTCGCGGACGATGAACAGGAGCTCGCCCGGCCGGATGAATCCGAGCTCCTTCCGCGCCAGGTCCTCGATCGCCGCTGGGTCCTCCCGATAGCGCCGCACATCGTCTCTCAGCCGGCCATTCTCCGACCGCAATGCGTGCAGCGATACCTGCGCCTGTTCATAGCTGTCCCGCGCGCGAAGACCGGCGAGTAGCCCCTTGTCGCCCACGAAGGAATCGATCAGCAGTACCGCCGATGCAAAACACAGCGTGATGTTCAGCGCTTTGCGGCCACGGGGGGTAGACGCGACATGGACAGGCTGGACGCGCTTCCGCCGCAGCGGCTCGGGACCGCGCTGCGGCTTTCGCAGCTCTGACCTGACTTCGGGCTGGACGGACATGGCTGGTGTTCCGGACTGCCTGTGACGGCGGTGAATGACGAGACTGTACGATAATTTCGGCTGAACGCAGCCCCTCAAATAGGGTGCGGGGCGGCGACAGATCGCTTTTTCCCCTAACCAAGCCACGATCGGCACGCACATGCACGACTACGTCCTCGTACTTTCCACCCTCCCGGCCGACGGGGACGCGACCGGACTCGCAGCGTCGCTCGTCGAAGCACGCCTCGCCGCCTGCGTCAACGTCCTGCCGGCGATGACGTCTGTCTACCGGTGGGCTGAGGGGATCGAAGAAGCCACCGAGATTCAACTCGTGATCAAGACGACGCGTGCGAGCGTCCCGGCGCTCTGGGAAACGCTGCGACGCCTGCACCCGTATGATGTCCCGGAATTCGTCGTGCTCCCGATTGTCGACGGAAGCGAGCCCTACTTGAAGTGGATGCGAGATTCGGCCGGCCCGGGATAACGAGGGCGGGGCGAGGGAACAGGCGGCTCAGCCGAGGGCCTGGCCGAGATCGTCGATCAAGTCCTGTGGATCCTCGATGCCGGCGGAAATCCGGACCAGGCTGTCGGACAGGCCGATTTCCGCGCGGCGCTCCGGTGGCACCGATGCATGCGTCATCGACGCGGGATGGGTCATCAGCGTCTCCACACCGCCAAGACTCTCGGCGAGCGCCATCAGCCGAACGCTGTTGCACACGCGCCGCGCGTCCTCGAACGAGTCGACCTCGAACGACAGCATCCCTCCGAAGCCCTTCATCTGCCGCTTCGCCAGATCGTGCTGAGGATGGCTCGCCAGCCCCGGGTAAAGGACCCTTCGCACCTTCGGATGTCCCTCGAGATACTCGGCAAGCGCCTGGCCGTTGAGGTTGTGCTGCGCCATCCGCACCGCAAGCGTCTTGGTGCCGCGCAGCACGAGCCATGAATCGAACGGGCTGAGGATCGCGCCGGCGGCGTTCTGAATGAACTTCAGCCAGTCGGCGTCATCCTGCCGCGCCGCCACGACGATGCCGCCGATGCTGTCGCTGTGCCCGTTCAGGTACTTCGTCGTGCTGTGCACCACGAGATCGGCGCCGAATTCGATCGGTCGCTGCAGGCACGGGCTGGCAAACGTGTTGTCGACGACCAGGCGAATGTCCGCCGTTTTGGCGACGGCCGCCGCGCTCGCGAGATCGGTCAACCGCAGGACCGGATTCGTCGGGGTCTCGACAAACAGCATCCGCGTCTGCGGGCGGATCGCCTGCTCGACGAGCTCGAGGCGCGAGGTGTCGACGTAGCTGAACTCGAGCCCGTACTTCGTCAGGACCTTGTCGAAAAGCCGGAACGTTCCACCATACGTATTGTCGGTCACGATCACGTGATCGCCAGACTTCAGCATCGTCGTGATGGCGTCGATCGCCGCCATCCCTGAGGCGAAGGCGTAGGCGGCCTGGCCCCCTTCGATCGCCGCCAGATTCTGCTCGAGTGCGAAGCGAGTGGGATTCTGAGTGCGCGCGTACTCGTATCCCTTGTGCTTCCCGAGCTCCTCCTGCACGTAGGTCGAGGTCTGGAAGATGGGGGTGATGATGGCCCCGGTGGACGGATCGGGCTCCTGCCCGGCGTGAATGCAGATGGTCGAGAAGCGTGCGGATTCGGGGAGTTTCATGCGTGGTTAGGTTATCATTTCGTCTTCGACGCGAATGGCCAGGCTTCGACTCCCCGAACGGGTGTCCGCGGGGCGGCGTGACGCACCGCTGCTGCCGGCGCCTCCGGTGGAAGCCGTGCCGAGGGTCACCGCGCGCGACCTGCTGCTGCGCTCCTGGCCGGGACGGATCTTCCTGGTCTCGGCGGCGCTGAAAGCAGTGGCCGCCGTCCTGCGGCAGACGCCGGCCCCCCCCGTATTCGACGACGTCCTCAGTACCCTGGCCGCCGCCGGTCTCGCCGTCTCGCTCACATACTTTCTCTGGCGCATCTTCATCCTGATGAAGCGCCAGCTGCTCTGGCGTGTCCGGCGGAAGCTGATCATCTCCTACATCTTCATCGGCGTCGTGCCGGCGATCCTGATCATCGGCTTCTTCCTCCTGGCGGCCGGCATGGTGTCGATGAACGTAAGCGTCTACCTGTTCCGCGTCGGGTACGAGGCGATGGTCGACGACATCGCGCTGCTGGCACAGTCGGCGGCCTCTGAAATCGGCCGCGATCCAAAGACGCTGCAGGATACGCTGCGCCGCTACCAGCAGGCGGTTCAAGAGCGATATCCCGAGGTGTCCCTCGCGTTCCTGCCGGCTCCGCGGTCGACGCGTCAACCGATCGTCGTCGGCGCCTGGGAGCATCTCGATCCTCCCAAGACCCTCCCGCAGTGGCTCCCCGTTGAAGGCTTCAAAGGGTCCATTGCCTTACCGGTGGGCGACGGGTCCGACGAGGTACGCCTGATCATACGCGCGGTGCGACAGGCGCGCGGCGCGGCGGGCACCGGCCACGTCATCGTCGATCTCGTGATGGACGACCACATGCTCGATTCCCTGTATGAGCGCACCAGCGTGAAGGGGCGGTCCGCATGGCTGAGCGGCGGCGGGGCGCAGACCAGCCCCGCGGCGACCGCGGCCCTGGCGGCACAGGGGGTTGAGGGACGCTGGGTGCTGTTCCGCAACAGCGTCACTTTTCTCGACTGCACCACCTGGGCGGAAAGTGGCACTCGTGAGGACCGGCAGGTCGCCATTGCGACGACCTACAACCTCAGTGAGCTATGGGGGCGGCTGACCGGGGCACAATCGGTCCGGCTGGGCGGCGCATCGTTCAGCCAGCTGCTCATGTTCGTTTTTGCCTTTCTGATCGTCCTCTTTCTGATCATCCAGGGCGTGGCGCTGCTCATGGGCCTTGCTCTCGCGAGGTCGATCACCAGCGCCATCCACGAGCTCTTCATGGGCACCGAGCGCGTGCAGAACGGGGACTTCGGACACCGCATCCAGGTGGTATCGAACGACCAGCTCGGCGAGCTCGCGCAGTCGTTCAACCAGATGACCGGCAGTATCGAAGGCCTGCTGCTGACGGCCGCCGAGAAAAAGCGGCTCGACGAGGAACTGCGCATCGCGCGTCAGATCCAGATGTCCCTGCTGCCGCGCGGACCGCTCGATCTGCCCGGCATCGGCGTCACGGCGTTGTGCGTTCCGGCCCGCGAGGTCGGCGGCGACTATTACGATTTCTTCCATCTCGCTGACGACCGGATCGGCGTGCTGATCGCCGACGTGGCGGGGAAGGGGACGTCAGCCGCGCTCTACATGGCGGAGCTCAAAGGGCTGGTGCTCGCCTTGAGCCAGACGCAGCGATCCCCGCGCGACATGCTGATCGAGGTGAATCGGATCATCTCCGACAACCTCGACAGCCGCAGCTTCATCACGATGACCTACGCGGTCATCGATCGACGCGCCGGCGTGATGACGTACTGTCGTGCGGGTCACACGCCGATGATCTACCTGCCGGCCGCGTCCCCGGCGACGGCCCAGGTCCTGATACCGGACGGCATGGTCGTGGGGCTGCGGATCCCGGGTGCCGCTGAGAAGTTCTCGGACCATCTCGAGGAGCACCGCATCGATCTCGCGGCTGGCGATGTCATCGCGCTCTACACCGACGGCATCACCGAAGCGATGAATGCCGCGGGCGACCTGTTCAGCGACGCCCGTCTCGCCCGAATCGTCGAGGAGCATGGCCACCTCAGCTCCGGCGAGCTCCGCGAGCGGATCCTTCGTGAGATCGAAGCCTTCGTCGGCGGCGCCGATCAGCACGACGACATGACGATGATCCTGCTCAAGGTCGAGCACTCGTTCACACTCGAGGCGGTGGGGGTGGCATCCTGATGCCCGCACTGACGGTCGTCTTCCGCACCCAATCGCAGAGCGAGGCGGCCGTAGTGCGAGGGTTGCTCGAAGCCAACGGCGTGACCGCCATGATCTCGTCGGACCTGTCCCGTACCCCCTTCCCCATGTCGGTCGGCGATCTCCAGGTCATGGTCGGTGACGACGACGCGGAACAGGCGACCCGGATCATCGATAGCCATCGCGAGGAGGGCGGCCCTGGCCGCGTCGTGCCGTTCGGAACGGAACTGGTGCCCCTCGAAGAACGCATCGGTTACAGGTTCCGGGATCGCGGGCTGCTCGAGCACGCGCTGACCCACCGGTCGCGGGTGCACGAGGATGCCAGCGGCGGCGTGTTCGACAACGAGTCGATGGAGTTCCTCGGCGACTCCGTCCTGGGGTTCGCCATTGCCGACATGCTCTTTCGCCAGTTTCCGCAGCACAACGAAGGGCAGAAATCGAAGCTGAAGGCTTCCATCGTCTCGGCGACCTCCCTGGCCAGGCTCGCCGAGCGACTCGGGCTGGGCGACTTCCTCATCCTGGGCCGCGGCGAGGAAAAGACCGGCGGCCGCCGCAAGCACGCCATCATCGCCGATTGTTACGAAGCGCTGATCGCGGGCATCTACCTGGATGGCGGGATCGGTCCGGCGCAAGGCTTCATCGAGCGCCAGTTCCAGGGCCTGATTGACGAGGCGCGCCGCGGCGGCGTCCATGCCGGCTTCACCGAGGATTACAAGTCGGCCCTGCAGGAATGGCTGCAGCGCGAAGGCCGTGGACTGCCCACCTACCGCCTCGCCGGCGAAACCGGTCCCGCGCACCGAAGGAGCTTCGAAGTCGAGATCCTCGTGGGAGGGGAGGCAATCGCGAAGGCCGAAGGCAAGACCAAGAAGGAAGCGGCGCAGCTTGCCGCGCGGGAGGCTCTTACAATGCTGAGTGCTGAATTCTGAATGCTGAAGTAACGGGGCAAGGTTCAGGGACAAGGTTCAGGGGGACAAGGTTCGAGGAGGCATGGTTGGAGGGGGATCGATCGACGTTGCAGGAATTGCCAGCATCTTCGGGCCGGCCTGTTGCCGATTCTCAAAGCTTCTTCAGACCCGCTCGTCTTTCAGGCCATCTTCGGACTGGACTCTGGTGTGCAC
>JACDBQ010000793.1 GCA_013694845.1 Acidobacteriota bacterium | reverse complement strand
CCAACGAGGTGTCGCGGAGCCGCAAGTGATGCCGCGCGGTCGCATCCCATCGATGCTGCAACCGGTGCGATTCACCGCACCGACGGGACCGGCTTGCCATCAGCATCGAACATCTCCAGCGTCCCCTTTTTCCCCAGCACCTCCGCAATCGCCGGCGCGTCGCCGACCGCGACGATGTGCAGGCGAGTGGGATCCCAGTACTTGCGTGCCGCCGCCTGCGCCTGCGCGGGGGTGACGGCTGCGATCGTCGCGGGATACGTGTCCCAGTAGTCGGCCGGCAGCCCGTAGGTCCAGCTCTGGACGAAGTAGTTCAGGATGGCTGCCGGGCTCTCCAGCGACAGCGCGAACGACGCCTGGATTGCGCGCTTGGCGTCTTCGAACTCGCTCGCCGGCACCGGCTTCTCGCGCATCTCGGCGATTTCGGCGAGCAGGTCGGTCAGCGCCGCTTCGGTCACGGCGGTCCTGACGGACGTCGACGCCGACCAGTCACCGCGATACTGGAGCGACGAAAAGCTGCTGCCGATCCCGTAGGTGTATCCCTTCTCTTCGCGAAGATGCCGGAACAGCCGGCCCATCGTGCCGCCGAGCACGCGGTTCGCGACAGTGAGCTCCTCGAAATCGGGATCCATGCGGGTCATCGCCGGGCCGCCAACCCGCAGCAGCGTCTGGACCGAGCCGGGACGAGCGATCAGCGTCACCTTCGGCGCGCCAGGGGCCGTGGGCTCCGTGATCGCCGGCTTCGGCACGCCAGCCTTTTTCCACGCCCCGAGACCCGCCTCCACCTTCTTTCGCGCGTCGGCCAGCGAGATGTCGCCGGCGAACGCGATGAGCGCGTGATCCGGAACGTAGCGCGTGCGGTGGAACTCCACCATCGCGTCCCTGGTGATCGCGTCGAGCCCTGGCGCGGTCACGGTCACTCGTCCAGCCGGATGGTCCCCGTAGAGGATCCGGTTGTAGCGTTCGGTCGAGAGGAAACCGGGGTTGGTGCGCTGCTGCACGAGCCCGCTCTTCGCGCGAGCCTTGGCGCGCTCCCATTCCTCCGCCGGGAACGTCGGATTCATCAGGACGTCAACGGCGATGTCGAAGACCTTGTCGAAATTCTCCGTGAGCCCGCCGCCAGAAACGGTCGCGGTCTGGCTGGCTAATCCGGATCCCACCGACACGTTCGCCGCCACCGTCTCGAGCTCTTGCGCCATCTGCAGCGTGTTCCGGGTCTTCGTGCCCTCGCGGATCATCTGCGCGGTGTACTGCGCGACGCCGATCTGGTCCCCCGGGTCGTAATAGCCGCCGGCTCCAGGGATGATCAGCTGAAAGCTGATCTGCGGCAGGCTTCGGTCTTCGAGCACCATGACCTGAAGACCGTTCGGCAGGGTAGCGGTCTGCGGCTTCGGCAGCTTGACCTTGAGGATCTCACTGGAGATTGGCGCCTTGCCCTTCAGGACCATGCCGGATGTCGTGGGCCCTCCCTGTCCGGGCGCCTGCTCGTCCGCCGGCTTGTCCGCCGAAGCCCCGGCGAAGGCGGAAGCCGCCATTGTCGCAGTCAGTAGCACCGGCAGAACGCCAGCGATCGATCGTCGCGGATTCATTACTGCACCCCTTTCGGAGCCGCGGCCTTCGCCGTCGTCACCACGACGGTGCGGTTCGTCTGGACGAGATATTGTTTCGCCACCCGCTGCACGTCGGCGGCCGTGACCTTCGCGATCTGGTCCGCCCGCGTGTTGATGCGGCCGGGATCATTGAATGCGGTCGCATTCTCCGAGAGTTCGATCGCGCGGTTCAGCGTGCTGCGGAGCCCGCCGATGAAGCCCGCCCGCGCCGAGTTGCGCGCCTTCTGCAGCTCCCAGTCGGCGATCGGCGTCGACTGGATCTTCCCGATCTCTTCGTCGATGGCCGCTTCCAGCTCCGCGGGCGTCTTGCCCGGCAGCGGCGTGCCGGTGAACCGGAACAGGCCGGGCCCTCTGCCCTGGACCGCGCCGGCGCTGACGCCGCTCGACAGCTGCTTCTGCCGCACGATGCTCTCGTAGAGCCGGGAGCTGCGCCCGCCTGAAAGGATCGTCGAGAGGACCGACAGCGCGTCGCTATCCGCGGAATTCGCGGGTGGAATCTTGTAGGCCATGTCGAGGCGAGGCAGCCGCGCAAGCGCATCATCGATCGTCGTGCGCCGCTCGGCGGTCTGTGCCGGTTCGGTCATGTCGACCGGAGGCGGCGCAGGCTGCGATGGGATCTGCTCGAAGTACTTCCGCACCTTCTCGAGCGTTGCCTTCGCGTCCACGTCCCCCACGATCGCAATCACGGCGTTGTTGGGTGCGTAATACGTCTTGAAGAACGACGCGACATCGTCCACGGTCGCGGCTCCGAGGTCGGCCATGGACCCGATCACGCTGTGCTTGTAGGCGAAATTGTCGTAGGCGAGCTCGTCGATCGTCTCGAAGGTCTTGCCGTACGGCTGGTTGTCGACGCCGAGCCGGCGCTCCTCCTGCACGGCGTTGCGCTGGTTGTCGAGGTTGTCCTTGGTGATCGCCAGCGACCGCATCCGGTCGGCTTCGAGAAAGAGCGCAAGGTCCACCTGATTGGACGGCATCGCCTCGTAGTAGAGGGTCCGGTCCTTGTCGGTCGTGCCGTTCATATTGCCGCCGTACATGAACATCAGGTAGGGATGTTCCCCAGGCCCGACGTTCTCGGACCCCTTGAACATCATGTGCTCGAAGAGGTGAGCGAACCCGGTTCGCCCCTTGCGTTCGTCGCGCGAGCCGACGTTGTAGTTCACGGCGATGGCAAAGACCGGCGCCGTGCGATCTTCCGAGATGATCACCCGCAGATCGTTCTTCAGCTTGGTGTCGGTGAACGCGATCTTCGGGACCGACTGTGCCGCGAGGCCGAGCGCCGCCGCGACCCCGAAAACAGTGGTGAGGCCGGCCGTGACCAGCCGGCGGGCAGGGGCTTTCATGTGTCCTCCAGAAGGTTGTGGCACGTGATCCCTCCGGGGTCGTCCCCGCCAGGATGCACGCCGGGTGAGTATATCGGAGGGCGCGCCGCAGGGTGTCCGGAGGATCATTCGTGCACGCCGACAGCCCGAAAAGAGCCGCTGAAGATTCGTCGGACGATGCTATCGTCGTCGACCTGCGGCCGAGTCGAACGGCCCGAACGCAGTCGAAGGCACGTTTCTCGCTCAACTTCGAACGATCTACGGTTACGAGCAGTTCGTGAGCCGAACGAAGGAGGGAGCGAGATGGCCGCGGAAAGTGTTGAATCGAAAGTAGAACGCCTGGAGCGACGCGTGACGAAATTGGAGAGGGTGCCCGGGCAGGTGCAGGAACTGGGAGCGCAGATTCTGCAGTTTCGGAGCGACGTGCGCGGTGAGTTTTCTGCCGTCCGAAGCGAAATGATCGAGGAGTTCGCCGCCGTCCGGCAGGAAATGAACGACGGGTTCGCCGCTGTCCGGCAGGAGATACGCGACGGCTTGGGCACGGTCGATACGAAGCTGCAGGACCTCGGCAGCCAGATGCGCGTGCTGCACGAAGATGTCATCGCCCGGATCAAGGTCACACGGGAGGAGCGGCCGGCGGAGGGAGCCCGCCGCGGGCGCAAGTCTCGCCGCAAGGAGTAACTGTGCCGGCGGTCCGGGCGATACCCGTCATCCGTCGATTCGCACCTGTATATCCTCCGCACGTTGGCTCGCTCGGAACTGGAGGATGCTCACGTCGGCCAGCCCTCGCGCGCCGAACGGATCCTCGCGCATGATCGCTTCGATCCCTCCCGGCTCTCGCCGACGGCCAGAATCACTCCGCCGTCCCGCGGAATCTTACGGCGCGACAGCGCCGCAGGTGGTGGCCATCGGCGCCCTTTCGGTGCCGCACAGGGTTCGCCGTTATGGAATGATGCCGCTGAGGGGCCGCTCTTCGGACTCGCTTGACCGGCTCCAGCGGACGACGCTAACGTCGTTCGGCACGCATGGACTTCGCCCACCTCTGCACCCGAACTGGAGTGGAATCGATGAAAGATGTCGCTATCGCTCTCGATCATCGTCCTGGCGCACTTGCCGATCTTGGTGAGACGCTGGGGCGCGCAGGCATCAGCGTCGAAGGCGGGGGAGTCTTCGCCTTCGATGAAGCCGCGGTCGCGCACTTTCTGTTCGCAGCCGACGCACCAACGGCACGGGTGCTCGCGGAAGCTGGATTTCGTGTCCTCGCCGAGCGCGAAGTCGTGATCGTGAGGTTGAGGCAGTCGGAGCCGGGGCAACTGGGCAAGATCGCACGCCGCATGGCGGACGCTGGCGTGAACATCGAGGTGCAGTACAGCGATCACGATCACCAGCTGATCCTGGTCGTCGACGACCTGGAGCGTGCGCGCGCGGTCGCCGCGGCGTGGACAGCTGGCTCTGGAGCCAGGCACGACGGGCAAGGCTGACGGGCCGTCTCCCGCGCCCGATCGCATGAGCCGTTTCGCCGGGCGTTCACGCATTCCCTTGTAGCCGTGCCGGCGCAGTGTCGACCGATGCACAGGTGGGGGATACATGAGCTCGATCAACCGGCGTTACCTGATTGCTTTCGGAGTCACGGCGATATCCTGCGCCGGCTTGCTCGCGCGCCCTGCGTCAGCGCAGGAACGCCCCGCGCCCGTCGCCGAGCTCGCGGCCGGTGCGCTCCTCTTCCCGGACGACGGGATCACCGTCAAAGAAGGCTTGGTCGGGGGCACCGCGCGATTCTACGTGTCGCCGCGACTCAGCGTGGGCCCCGAGGTCGCATACGTCCGTGGCGATGATCACGCTCATCTGATGCTCACCGGCAACCTCACCTTCGACTTCCTCGGTCCGGTCAACGGTCAGCCACGCCCCGTCACACCGTTCGTCGTCGTGGGTGCTGGACTGTTCCGAACGCGCGAGGAATTTCCGGGCACCGCCGATTTCACGTCGAGCGAAGGGGCGTTCACGGCAGGTGGGGGCGTCAGGGCCCACGTCGGGACGCGCATGATCCTTGGCGCGGAAGCGCGGATCGGTTGGGAGCTTCACGTCCGGGTGAACGCGATAGTCGGAATCCGCCTCGGGGCGATGTGATCGGCTTCTGCGAACGTCGGAGGACAACTAACCCGTGGTGGGCACCCGCTTCAGCGCACTCTACGCGCGATCGCGGTACTCAATCCTGCCTCAGCGTCGCGATCGGATCGATGCGCGCCGCACGCAGCGCAGGGACCACCGCGGCAAACGCGCACGCCGTGACGATGCAGAGCAGGCTGGTGGCGTACGCCACGGGATCGAAGACGTGGACGACGCGGCCGATCTGCGAGGCGGCAGTCGTCGACATCAGCACGATCCCCAGCCCCCCGGCCAGGCCGCCGCCGGCGATGAGGCCGAAGCCGACAGGGCGGACGGATTCCGACAGCACCAGCCGTCCGACGTCTCAGGTGGTTGCCCCGAGCGCCATGCGCACCCCAATCTCCTTCGTGCGCTGCTCGACAAGGTAGGAGAGGACGCTGAACAGGCCGGACAACGTCAGAACAAGCGCCAGCCCGCCGAGCACTAACGTCAGCCAGAAGCCGATCTGCAGGAGATACCGCTCCATCCTGGCCAGCGTCTGCATCGTGATGATCTGACCCATGTTGGGATCCACGGTCGTGAGGCGTGCGAGCAGCGCACGGCGCGCCTGCTCGGGATCGCCGTGGACGCGCACGGTCAGCGACGTCTCTGCAGTCGCGGCGCTGGTCGGCACGTAGACGCCCGCCTCTTTGAACTCAGCGAGCCGGAACCCCGCCACGTCGCGGACGATGCCGACGACGGTAAAGGTGCGCGAGGGCAGTGGCGGCTCATCCGCGCGGCGCGTTTCGGAGTTCGGATCCGCCTCGAGGTCCAGCACCTGGCCGACGGCGTCGTCATTCGGCCAGAGCTGGCGCGCGACGGTTTCGGATACCACCGCGACCGCCGAGTTCGCCGTCCGTTCCGCCGGCGTGAATCCGCGCCCGCTCGAGATCTCGATGTCCAGCAC
>JACDBQ010000789.1 GCA_013694845.1 Acidobacteriota bacterium | reverse complement strand
GTGCTGGACCCACGCGAAGTTGGCGTTCCCTGCCGGGGGGACGCCGTACTTCCAACGCGCATCATCCCGCAGGCGGTCGCCCCCCAGTCGCTGTCGTTGAAGGGCGGGTTGGCTAGTACGTAATCGGCACGCAGGTCCTTGTGTGCGTCGTGGTGGAAGGACCCCGCGTTGTTCCACGCGATGTGCGAGGCGTCGATGCCGCGGATAGCGAGGTTCATCTTGCACAGCCGCAACGTCGTCTGGTTCGATTCCTGCCCGTAAAGACTGATGTCACCCACCCGACCTCCGTGGGCCTCGATGAACTTCTCGCTCTGGACGAACATCCCGCCCGATCCGCAGCAGGGGTCGAGCACGCGGCCCTTGTAGGGCGCGAGCATCTCGACCAGCACCCGGACCACACTCCGGGGGGTGTAGAACTGGCCGCCCTTCTTGCCTTCGGCGCTGGCGAACTGCGACAGGAAGTACTCGTACACGCGCCCGAGCACGTCCTTCGAGCGGTGCTCCTTGGTGCCAAGGCCGACGGTCGCGACGAGGTCGATGAGTTCCCCGAGACGGGGCGTGGCGACCGCGGCGCTCGCGTAGTTTTTGGGCAGGACGCCTTTGAGCGATGGATTGTCCGACTCGATGGCCACCATGGCGTCGTCGAGAAGCTTCCCGATGGTGGGCTGCTTGGCCTGCCCTTGGAGCGTGGTCCACCGGGCGGGCTTCGGCACCCAGAAGATGTTGTCCGCCCGGTATTCGTCTGGGTCCTCTGGGTCCGCCCCGTCGGCGCGAGCGGCCAGCAGCGCGGCGCGGCGCTCCTCGAACGCGTCGGAAATGTACTTCAGGAAGATCAAGCCGAGGACGACGTGCTTGTACTCAGCGGCGTCCATGTTGCTGCGGAGCTTGTCAGCTGCCGCCCAGAGCTGCGCCTCGAAGCCCAGATTCGCGCCGTTGTTGGTCGTATCGCGGCGCTTCGCCACGCGCACTGCTCCTTGGACCGGGGGTCCGGCTGGGGTGAACGTGCGCAGTGTAACCCTTTCAGTCCACGCCGTGGAAGGCGAGTGACCGGGTGACTCGGCAGATTCCCGCTTAGGAAAGGGCCCTTCCTTGGGCTCGCCATTCTGCCGTCGCCGTGAGCGGTTTAATGGCGCGAGGGCGCCCTGGATTGCCGAGAGGATCGGAACGGGTTCCTAGACTCCCGCAAGGACTTCTGGCAGGGCTATCCCTTCCAATGCTGGGCCGATGCTAAACAGAAGGGGCATACCCCCGTTCCCTGATCAGCCGCGGCCGACGAATTTCCTAAGAAACTCCTTCCGTCGCCGGCGGAGTGGTGACCAGGGTGAAACCCAGGCTCTTCGCACGACGATGCTCGACGCGTCGGCCGTCGCAACAGGGTAGCGAGAAGGGGCGAAACCGGGTCAAGCCCACGCCTGTCGGACGAGATGTTGAGGCGGGGGCCGGCTTGTCGACTGGACGTCCCGCGTCGCCGGTGATTAGATTCGCAGCATGCGAATCACCCTTGCGCTTGTTCTCTTCGCCCTCACCACACAACAGCTGGCGCCGGCCCCGTCGCCCGCCGCTGTTCCAAGCTGCCCCGAGCTGGCGGCGGCGCTGGCCGTTATGACCCGCAATGATGTGCGGCTGCGCGACTGGCCGAACCTGGGCCGGTATCGGGAAGCCAATCGCGCACCGGCTCTGTCCCCCGCCGGAGTGGAGCGGGTGGTCTTCATGGGGGACTCGATCACGGACGTCTGGCCACAGCCGCGCTTTGGCGAGTTCTTCCCCGGGAAGCCGTATGTCGGCCGCGGCATCAGCGGACAGACTACGTCACAGATGCTGATCCGCTTCCGGCCGGACGTCATCGCGCTCAAACCGACGGTGGTCGTGCTCCTCGCAGGCACCAACGACATCGCCGGGAACACGGGGCCGATGCTCGACCAGGACATCCAGGGAAACATCGCGTCGATGGCGGAGCTGGCCGTCGCCCACCGCGTGCGCGTCGTCCTCGCCAGCATCACCCCGACGAGCGCGTACCACACGGCGGCCAACGCGGTGCCGCAGACGACGCTGCGGCCCCTGGCACGGATCAGGGCAACCAATGCGTGGATCAGGGAGTACGCCGCCGCCAACCGGCACGTCTACCTGGATTACCACTCCGCGATGGTCGACGGCACGGGCGCGTTGCGAGAGGAGCTGAGCGCCGACGACCTGCATCCCAATGCGAAGGGATACGCGATGATGGCACCGCTCGCCGAGGCCGCCATCAGGCAGGCGCTGCGGTAGACGTCAGCGCCGCGTCTAGAACGTGTAGCGCAGCGCCGCCCAGATGCGGCGGGCGCCGCCATCGGTCGCCCACTGGTTCAGGAAGTTTGGCGAGTTCACGCGCCCCGTCCGGTATGCCGAAGTTCCGCGTATTGGTCACGTTGAACATCTCGAACCGCACCTGCACGTTCTGCCCGTTCGCAAATCTCGTGTTCTTCGTGAGCGAGAGATCGATGTTGCCGATGCCGTCGGCGCGCAGCAGGTTACGCGGGGCGTTGCCGACGCGTTCACCCCGGGACAGGCAGCACTCGGCATGCCGCATAGGCGCCGGAAGAGCGTGGCGCCGCCGGCCGCCAGGATTTCCTCGACCGTCATCCTCGACAGGTCCTTGTCGGTGTTCAGGTTCGGCCTGATGGCGTTGCCGACAAGGCCGTCGATCCCCGCAAGCGCGCCGGTCGGGTCCGAGCCGTTCAAGGGTGTAAACGGCGCGCCGCTCTGCGCGGTGAAGAAGGAGCCGAACTGCCAGCCCCCAAGCAGCTTCGCGGCGAAGCCCTCCTGGCTCCGCATGAACGGCAGCTCCCAGACGAAGTTGCCCAACAAGATGTCGCGCGACCGTCGCGCGGCACTTCACCTCGAAGGGCAACCCTGCACAGGGGCTCGCCACCGACACCGCGATCCCGCGCGCGTCGTTTCGCAGCATCGACGTGTGGCATCGCGGAGCGTGGGTCGCATTCACGGACGTGGACCCCGATGATTTCGAGCGCTCACTCGCCGAGCCGGTTGCGTGAGTCGGTGGGCGTCTGACGTGTCCATACGGTGCCCGGCACGCGCCCAATTCCCGCCCACGTTGCCCCACGTGGGCCGACGCCGAGCCGGGTCGGCTCCTTACCACCCTACCGCTTCGGGAGCGCCACGGGCCGCCCCGGCGATTACAAGCCTCTCGCGCTTCTCTAACGCTGACGGTGATACTCGGAGACTACTCGGGACTAGCCAAGCGTCGAAATTGCTAGTAAAATCCAGTGATGAGCCCCACGGGGGCGGCCTTGCGCGGGACTCAAAATCCCGTTTCCTTCGGGAAGTGTGGGTTCGACCCCCACCTCCGGCACCAGCCTCGAAGCCCGCTACGAGGGAACTCTCTTCAGCTGACTGAACCCGTCCCCCAGTGGAGAATCATCGATGAAAGCCAGCCAGGAATTCCTCGCCACCCTCAAGCAGATCAGCACGCAGCTCAATGAGCTCTCAGACGACCCCGGCGAATACGAACTGGATACCGATGCGATCGTCGATTTGAACCTCGCCCGGGAATCCGTGGATAAGTTGATACACCGGGTCGAGCGGATCCTCGAGTGATGCGCGACGGACCAACCAGATCCGCAAGCGCCCGATCGGGCAGCGCCTCTTTCAGCGTGGGTGGTAGAATCCAGCTCCTTTGATGAAGTAACACCGGCATGATCTATGGCTGACGCACAGTCCCCCCGGTCGCACGAGCCTGAATCCTCGGAGTTCCCGCATTTGCTCGACGGCCATCGCGAGCGGGCCGAAGGCCTGGCACGCTGGCGCGAGGACCTGCTGGCCGCCGCAGACCGCGAGTCAGGAGATATTGTCGTCGCGGCGCGCGCCGAAGTCCGTCGCGTCATCATGAAAGCGCGACGCGACCTGGCGGCCCTGCGTAACCAGGTTCGAGCGACGGTCGACGCGGCTGACCCCTCTACCGCCACGAAGCGCATCGGTGGCGCAGGGAGGAGTCAGAACGGGCCGGATACTGCTGCGGAGGCGGCTGCGTGGCGAGTGCTGGACGACGCTGGTCCTGAGATCGAAGCGCTATCGTCCGAGGCAGGCACCATCCGCGCGCGGCTGATC
>JACDBQ010000761.1 GCA_013694845.1 Acidobacteriota bacterium | reverse complement strand
CGTACCAAATGTAAAACGTGGAGTTCACGTTGTAGAAGTAGTGACCGAAGTGTTTCTTGCTGTTGATCAGATATGGCGACAGCACCGCGAGAAAGGACGCCAGAAAGACGAGCGCCCCGGCACTCCGAATCGCGGCCAGGCGAAAGGCCGGCCGGCGGTCAATGGTTCCACGTCGCAGCAGCGGCGCCAGCGCCCGCGCCGCGCACACGAGCAGGAACAACCCGACCAACGGCAGGAGCGCAGCCTTCGACAGGTGGCTCAGTGCCGCCAACGTTCCGCCGAAGGCCGCCAGCGCCAGTGTGCGCCTGGTGTCGTCACCTCGAAGCTGACGGGCGCAGGCCAGCACCGTGAGGAACAGCAGAAAGTAAAACAGCAGCTCGACCTGCGCGTAGCCGGCTTTGTACATGAAATAGCCAAAGGCGAGCACGAGCACGAAGTTGGCCGCGATCAACGGGGGCAGCGCCCGCGCGGCAATCAGTGCGAGGGTCGCCAGCAGCGCAAACGAGAGCCGGATGTTCCAGGCTTTGACGCGCGCGAAGAACTCGTCGGGTGTCATCGCCGGCTCGTACAGCCATGACACCAGCCACGGGTAGACCGGCATCCGGTTGCGTTCGCCGATGAGCGTGTCGGGACCGCCATGGCGCGCGCGGTAGATCGCTACGGCGTCCCAGAGATACCCGCTCTGGTCCGCCCTGGCGCGCGCCGTATTGACGACGCGGGCATGTTCGGTGGCGCCGGCGTAATAGAACATTGCCAGCATCACCAGGATTGAAAGAAGCGCGACCCGGGACACCATCCGCATCAGGGCGCCTGGTCTCCGAGCAGCCGGTGGATGCGTACGGACGATCTCGCCCCGGCGATCTCACTGACCGCGAAGAAGCGTCCGGCCGGCAGCGCGACCGTGGCGCGCGAGTACTTGGGTGAATATCGCCGGAACAGTTCCGCGCCGTCACTGGTACGTACCAGCCAGACCTCGTCCTGCTGCGAGCCGATCCTCAGCCCGCTGGTCGCGCTCACCGCGACGAACTCACCCCGGGCGTCGACCGCCAGGCTGGTGAAGGCGAGCCCCCTCGCCAGCTCACGCCTCGCGACCTGCCCCGCACGAGACCACGCCAACGCGTACCGGCGGTCCTCGACGTAGGTGTCCCACGAGATCCAGCCGTCAGGCAGCGTCAGCAGCTCGTGACCGAACCGGGATACGACGACTGCAAATTCGGAGAGCACCCAGGCTGGAGATTCCGCCGAGCGTCGACGGCTCGAGCTCACCAGGTAGCCGCCAACGATCGAGAACCAATGCGCCGTGACGAGCGGTATCAGGTAAACCGCGAACGACAGCGCCCGCGTCGACGTACCACCCCCGCTGTCGCAGCAGGACGGGATCATTCCCTGCCGCGCCAGGTTGGGTCGCCGGGCCGGACGCGTGGCCATCGGCGCTCACCACGCCATTCCACAGCGCTCCCAGAGTCTCCGATCTCGAACTCGTCTCAGACTGTCCTCGCATCCAGATCCCGCACCCCGCGCCCCGGATCCCTCACCCCTTGTATGACACGCGGTAGATGACGTCGGCCTCGTCATCCGCTATGAGCAGCGAGCCGTCCGGCATGACGAGTACATCCGTCGGTCGTCCCCAGGCGTCCCCGATGGTCTGTGATCCTCGCGATGCCCGCACCCCCCGAAGCCAGCCTTCCGCGAACGGGGTGTAGCTGACCGCCTTATTGCCCTCGAGCTTCACCAGCATGATGCGGTAACCCTGCGGCTGGGCGCGGTTCCACGACCCATGCTCCGCGATGAAGATCTGGTTGTGGTACTCCTGCGGGAACATGCGCCCGGTGTAGAACGTCATCCCGATCGCGGCCACGTGGGCGCCAAGCTTGATCGCCGGGGGCTCGAACTCACTGCAGGGGCGCTTCGCGCCGAGCTCCGGGTCCGGTGTATCGCCAGCGTGACAGTAGGGGAACCCGAAGTGGAGCCCGGGTTTGGGGGCGCGCAGCAGTTCGTCAGGCGGTATGTCGTCGGCCATGTTGTCGCGGCCGTTCTCGGTGAGCCACAACTCGCCCGTCTGCGGATGCCAGTCGAAACCGACCGTGTTGCGTATGCCGCGCGCGAAGATCTCCTGGCCGGTACCGTCCGCTTTCATGCGGGTGATCGTGGCAAACCGCTCGTCGTCTGGCCGCTCGCACAGATTGCAGGGAGCGCCGATCGGGACGTAGAGCATGCCGTCGGGCCCGAACCCGAGGTACTTCCAGCCATGGTGTGCCTCGGTGGGCAGCTTGTCGTTCACGACGACGGGTTGAGGGGGGGAATCGAGCTTGGATTCGATCCCGTCGTATCGAGTCACCCGTGAGACCTCGGCGACGTAAAGCGCGCCGTCGCGAAAGGCGATGCCGCTCGGAGAAGCGAGGCCGGTGGCGATCGTGTAGACCTGATCTCCCTTCTTGTCGCCGTCGCGGTCGACCACCGCGTAGACCCGTCGCGCGCGGCGGCTCCCCACGAACAGCGTGCCTTTGTCACCGAGGGCCATCTGGCGCGCGTCCTGGAGCCCCGTGGCATAGAGCTCGATCACGAAGCCAGGAGGCAGTTTGATCTGATCGAGCGGCAGTTTCTGGGCCGGTGCCTGGGACTGGCCGGTGAACGCGAGCAGGGCGAGTGGGAGGAACGAGCGTGTCATACCCCGATGGTATGCCAGGTAGAAACGACGGCGACGCCGAGGACGTCGATCGCAACGG
Organism: Acidobacteriota bacterium; assembly: GCA_013694845.1. GTDB lineage: Bacteria > Acidobacteriota > Vicinamibacteria > Vicinamibacterales > 2-12-FULL-66-21 > JACDCA01. The sequence continues at coordinate 1,794 of JACDBQ010000761.1, read as the reverse complement.
CCCCCTTTGATTTGGGATAAATCTCTGACCGTGATGCTAAATTTTTAGCCGTGTGCTATTTTCATAGCACCTTTTGTCGAGATGCGCCGTCTAATCAGCTGCACGAGCGAAATGCAATGACCCTCCAGCCGCACGCAGATCTCAGCCGCCGGGAGCGGCAGATCGTCGACATCCTTTATTCGAACGGCCGCGCCACCGCGGCCGAGGTGCTGGCGGCGCTGCCGGACCCCCCGAGCTACTCAGCCGTTCGCGCGATGCTGCGGATCCTCGAAGACAAGGGACACGTACGGCACGAGCAGGACGGCCCGCGTTACATCTACCTCCCAACGGTGGCACGCGACAACGCCAAGAAGTCGGCGATGCGGCACATGCTCCAGACCTTCTTCGACGGCTCCGCGTCGCAGGCGATTTCGGCGCTGCTCGATGACCACAACGCCAGGTTCTCGGATGCAGAGCTCGACCGCCTCGCCAGGATCATCGAGCAGGCCCGAAAGGGAGGAGCCTGAGCATGCGACCTGACCTACTTCTGCAGACCTCGATCGACTGGCTTCCGCTGGCCGATGCGGCCGTCAAGGCCACGCTCCTGCTCGGGGCAGCCGCAATTACGACCCGTGTCCTGCGGCACTCCAGCGCCGCCGCGCGCCATCTGGTCTGGACCGCCGCGCTGATCGCGGTTCTGATCCTGCCGATAGTGTCGATGGCAATCCCGCAGTGGCGCGTACCGCTCGTGACGCTCTCCCGATCGACAGCTATCGGGACCGGGCAGCTAGGAGGTGGAGATGCGGCCTCCGCGTCCACTGCCGCGGGCATGCGGGCGCGGCTCGGTGTCTCGGCGCAGGGTCCAGCTCAGACAGCCGGCGGCGGCAGAGCGCCGAGTGAATCGCGCCGAAGCCTCGCGTGGGGCACGCTCCTGTTTGGTTTGTGGATTACGGGCGCACTCGTGATCCTGACGCGGCTCGGCATCGGCATGATCGCCGTCCAGGCCATGTCACGCAGAACGCTCACCGCGAGCAATGCGGCCTGGCTTCCCCTCGCGCGGCAGCTGGCGAGTGACCTTGGCATCGGTCGTATCACTTTCCGCCGCAGTCGGCACCCCTCCATCTCGATGCCGATGGCCTGGGGAGTGGTGCGCCCCGTCGTCGTCATGCCGGCCGAGGCCGACGGCTGGTCACGCGACCGCCTTCGCATCGTCCTGCTCCACGAACTGGCGCATGTGAAGCGGGCCGATTGCCTCACCCACATGCTCGCGCAAGCGGCATGCGCGCTTTACTGGATGAACCCGCTGGCGTGGATGGCCGCGCGCCAGGCGCGCGCGGAGCGCGAACGGGCATGCGACGACCTCGTGCTCGCCTGCGGAACACCAGGCGCCGAATACGCAGACCAGCTGCTGCAGATCGCGCGAGACATGCGGACCGGCCGGTTCTCCTCGACCATCGCCACCGCCAGCCTCGCCATGGCTAACCGCTCTCAACTGGAAGGAAGACTCATGGCTATTCTCGATCCGTCCGTTCCCCGAACCGGTTTGTCGCGTGTGCGCACGCTGGTCGGGTCCGCCGCCGCCCTCCTGACTCTGGTACCGCTCGCTTCTCTGCAGCCATTCACCTACGCGCAAGCGCCGGCGGCAGACGCGTTGACCCAGGCCGGCACGGCTCCACCTCAAGTCCAGGCGGCTCCCGCGCGGCCGGAAGTCCCAACCCGAGTGGCGACCGCCGTTGAACAGCGAATCACGCAGGATGTCATGCAGGGCGTGACGCAGGGCGTGACCCAGGGCGCCATTCAAGGTGTGGCGCAGGG
>JACDBQ010000752.1 GCA_013694845.1 Acidobacteriota bacterium | reverse complement strand
GAGCACCAGCGCGTTGATCGCGCTGAAGGCAACGGTGGTAACCCCGATGCCGAGGGCCAGTGTCAGGACCGCGATCGCCGAAAAGCCCGGGCGCTTCAGCAGGGTTCGAAAGGCAAACCGAAGATCGAGTCGAAGCGAGTCCATCCCCGCTGTAGACGGTTTGGCGGAGGCCTTCGTTCCGGGGACCAGCTTCCAGCTTCCAGCTCCCACCTTTTCAGCTAAGAGCTACAAGCCCAAAGCCCAAAGCCCAAAGCCAGAAGCCCAAAGCCAGAAGCAGAAGCTGGAAGCTGGAAGCTGGTCCCCGGAAGCTGGAAGCTGGAAGCTATTCCCACGCCCGCGCGTCGAGCGCACTCGACAACCGCTGGAGTCCGTCTCGCAGGACACTTGTCGCACCACTGAAGCCGATGCGGAAATGGGCGGGCGCTTCGAAAAACCGACCCGGCACCACCGCGGTCTCGCGTTCGGTGTGGAGGCGCTCGGCGAAGCGTGCCGTATCGACGACGCCCGGAATGCGCGGAAATGCGACGGTCCCTCCCGCAGGTTCAACGTACGCCAGTTCCGGCCGGCTCCGGAGAAACGCAATGACGAGCGGCATATTGGCGCCGAGCAGCGCGCGGGTGCGCGCGGCGAGCGTATCGAGATGCTCGAACGCCAGCACGCTCAATCTCTCCGCGACGATCGAGCCGGTGCCGTCCACGACGTCGCGGGCGCGGCGCAGTCGCGCCGCAAGGTCTTCAGACGAGAGAATCCATCCGCACCGCAGCCCGGCGAGACCGTACGCCTTGGTGAGGCTGCTCGAGACGATGAACTGGTCACCGAGAAGCGCGGCAGTCGGCATCGGCTCGCCGAACGCGTCGAGATACACCTCGTCGACGAGGACGTGGGCGCCGCGCGCCGCGGCGATCCGGCCGATCTCCTGCAGCGCCGCGTGGTCCGCGAGGGCGCCAGTCGGATTGTGCGGGCTGGTGATGATCACGAGCCTGGTCCGCGACGTGATGGCGGCGGCGACCCGCTCGGGGTCCACGGCGTAATCGCTCTCGAACTCACGATCGAACCGGACGACGTGCGCGCCGAGCAGCCGGGCTGCGCCCATCAGCGGATCGTAGCCGGGTCGCTCGACGAGCACCTCGTCGCCCGGTGCCAGCAGGGCAGCGCAGGCGAGGAAATTGGCGCCTGATGCCCCTTGGGCCGTCGTGACCCGTGCCGGGGACACGCCGTGACGGCGTGCGATCGCGTCGAGCAGTGGACGATAGCCGTTGTCGTTGCGTCCATCGAGCGCGAGTGCCTCCACCGCGCCTGGCAGATCGTCGATGGAGCAGCCGAGGACGTTGCTGATCGCGAGGTCGAAGCGCGCGGCCGGACGCGTCTTCGCCCATTCCATATAAGGAGCGTGAAATCGTGGAGTCATGAGCGGCGTGAATACCACCAGTAAACGGGAAGACCGAGCGCCAGCAGCAGCGTTCCGCGCAACGCGCTCGACGGATCGTCGCGCACCACGCTGAGGACGACGGCGGCTGACACCAGCACGAAGAGGATCTGCACCACGGGATACCCAGGTGCGCGATAGGCGCCCGCGGGGCGGCTGGCGACCGGGTGCCGTCGGCGGAAGACCATGACGGTCCCGACTGTCAGGCCGAAGAAGATCCAGTCGGCAAAGACTACGTAATTGAGCAGCCGCTCGTAGCTCCCGGTTGCAGCGAGGATGCACGACCACGTGGACTGGATCACGATCGCCAGCCAGGGAGTGCGGTAGACGGGATGAAGCTTGGCGAGCCCGGGCAGGAATACGCCGTCCGCCGCCATCGCGTAGTAGACGCGGGTGGGTGCCAGGATCGCCAGGTCGAGAAAGCCGAAGGTGGAGATGGCGATCGCCGCGGTGACGAAGATATCTCCCCAGGCTCCAAAGAGTCCGGCGGCCGCTTTCGAGGCGGGCGTCGTCGTGGCGGCGAGTCCCTCGAGTCCGAGCGCGCGCAGGTAGACGGCGTTGACGAGCACATAGATGATCACGACCGCGGTCGTCCCGGCGAGCAGGCTCAGGGGCAGGTTGCGCCGCGGGTTCTCGATCTCTTCGGCGACGTAGTTCGCGTTCTGCCATCCGCCGTAGGCGAAGAGGATCGGGATCAGCGCGGCGCCAAAGCTTGCGGCGGTCGTCAGTCCGCCCGCGGTCGTTTCGCGCGCGGCCGTCCACCAGCCGGGCGCGCCCGGGGCCAGCGCGCCGGCGATGATCAGAACGGCGAGCGCCGCGACCTTGAGCACGACCAGGACGTTGAGGACCCGGCTTCCCGGTTTGACACCGAGAAAATTGATGACCGAGAGAATGATGACCGCACTGATCGCGATCGGTACCGCCGCGACGTCGGGACGTCCGACCAGGCGCAGCGCGTAGTTTGCAAAGGTGATGGCCACCGCCGCGATTGCTCCGCTCTCGATCAGCGCGAGGAGCGCCCAACCATAGAGAAATCCGGCGACCGGATGGTAGGCGTCCCGAAGATAGACGTACTGTCCGCCCGCGCGGGGGAACAGCGCGCCAAGTTCCGCGTAGGAGTACGCGCCGGCGAGCGCGATCGCGCCACCTGCGATCCAAGCCCCGAGCACCAGCGCCGGCGAGTCCAGCCGCTGGGCGACGATGTAGGGGTTGATGAAGATGCCGGATCCGATGATGCCGCCGATCACGACCATCGTGGCGTCGAACGGCCCCAGCGCTCGCTTGAACGTCAAAGTCCGCGGCAGCTTATCAGACCCGAGGGGGCCTGGCCCCGTTTCGCGCCACCCCTACGGACGAGTTTCGCCGAAGTCCTGGCGGACGAGCAAGTTGGCGGAATCGGGGCCCTGGCCCCGTCAGGGATATAGCCGCTC
>JACDBQ010000751.1 GCA_013694845.1 Acidobacteriota bacterium | reverse complement strand
GCCCCCACCACGGCCTCCAGCACCGCCGCCCGGTGTGCGGATGAACGTCAACTCCGCCTCCATCTCGGTGTTCTTCGGGAACGCGGCGAGCCCCGGCAGGTGAATGCTGCTGCGACCGGCTTCGAACCGGTAGGAGCCCGGCGTCAGCCGGCCGGCCATTTCGTTCCAGTCGCGGACCAGGAACTCGGTGTAATCCACCAGGATGCGCCCGTCTCCCGCGGCCGCGACTGGAAAGCTCCAGAGGACCGAGCGGGCGAACGCGTCCCGCACTGTCTTCGCCTCGGCGGGGTTCTGGGTCAGCGCCCGGAACTGATAGTTCGGCTGCACCATCAGGATCCGCGGTCCGGCGCGTTCGAACTTCACGATCCGCGCCCCGGTGGCCATGCCGCGATCGAGGCCGATGTCGTTCGACCCGAGACCGGTCGCCAGGCCGGTCGCGTAGAGGACCTCGGTGTCGAGCCGGGGAATCTCGACGAACAACCGGCCGGCGTTCTCATCCCAGTACATGGGAAAGAAGCCGTCCATCTTCTTCAGGTTCTTCGTGCGTTCGGCAATGGACGGCGGGGCGCCGCTCCCTTCCGGTGGACGACGCTCCTGCGCGCTCGCGGGGATGGTGAGCAGCCCCGAGGCGAGCGCCAGGGTGAACAGCCGGGCGAAGAACATGCGACCTCCAATGAAGGATGTGGACCGGGAAAGTCTATACCGCCGCCACCCATTGCATGCCGGCGAGCGCGATATCGGGCGGGATGTCGTGACCGCCGTCGAACTGCCGGAAGGTGACCACGTAGCCTTGCTTCTGGAGCGCCGGCACGATGACGCGGCTGCAGCGATCGATCGGCAGGACGGTATCGGCCGAGCCGTGCGAGATGAAGAATCGCGGCTTGCCTTCCGCCGGCCCGCCGACGAAGAATCCTGGCGAATAGGCCAGAACGCGGCGGAAGAGATCGCCGTTCAACAAGCCAAGCGAGATCGCGTACGATGCGCCGTCGGAAAAGCCGCCCACCGAGAGACGCGCGGGATCTACCGACACGGTCTCGAACACGCGTTCGAGCGCCCGGCTCAGAAAGGCCACGTCGGGCCCGATGCTGCCGCGGATCGCGTCCCAGGTGGAGGCGCGCGAGTCGGGTGCGAGTATCGCGACGCCAGCGTCGTCGGCCACGGACTCCAGGCGCCGGAGGATCCCGGCGCCGCTGCCCCCGGCGCCGTGCAGGAGCACGAGCAGGGGGGACGGGGTCGCCGCCGCCTTCGGGGGCAGATGAAGGATCGCGTCGCGCTGTTCGCCCAGGCCGAGCGGCCGTGAGCCCGCCCCCGAGGTCTTGATGCCGGAACGAAGGCGCGCGGTGACCCGCCCGTTGCCACGCTGCTGAGCGTCGCTCCCGTGGCACGCCGCTCCGAGGGCAACGGAGGCACACGCGCCTCCCGCGATCGTCCCGAACCGCCGCCGGGTCAACCGAAGAGCGGGCACCGGGTCCGTCATGCCTGGGCGGTTCGCTCCGTGGCCACCCCTGCGCCTGGTCGCGCGGCCTGGCGCTGTTCGGGCAGTGTGCGCTGCGCGCGCCAGGTCAGCGTCACCTGCACATGGCACGGACGGCAGAGCAGGCGGTAGTTGTCCAGGCCGCATTCGCCGCCGCCGTCCGCGACCGGGATGATGTGGTCGGCCTCCCACCTCGGATGCGCCGCGCGCCAGAGTCTTCGGGCGGCACGGTCGGTGGCCGGCGGCTTCGACCGCGTCCACTCCCGATGTGCCTTGACCACGTTCAACCGGCACAGCCGGCAGGTCCCCTTGTCACGCTTCTTCACTTCGCGTCGAACGTACCACGGGCTGCTGCGGATTTTCCATTCGTGGACGCAGGCGTCGCTGCAGAACGTCCGTCGCGGGCGGATGACCGGTGTCTGGCACCATCGGCAGATCGGGTCGCCGGACTCGTTGCGGTCCGGCTTGCCCCATTGCTCAGCCGAAACGACCCGCGCGCGCTTGATACTCACCGCGCGCTTTATCGGTCAGAGCCCGCGGCTGGTTTACACCGTGATGCCTCTGACATGCCCGTCAGGGGATATAGACCAGACTCGAGGTGCGCCGATTCACACGGCGCCGAGTGTACCGGTTGAGCGTGGTGATGACCAGAAGCAGCGCAGCCAGTCCGATCGCGGCGTGCAGAGCGCTGCGATAGGCAAAGAGCTGGAACAGGACGAAGAAAGGCGCCCCGATCAGCATCAGCAGGATCGTCGAATAGATCGGTATCCCGCTCGAGCGATGCAACCCGGTCATCGGTATCGAGAACGGCAGGCGCGGCGTCAGGAGAACATTGAGCTGTAACGACGCATAGGCCATCAGGCCGAGAAAGGTGGCGTGGAGAAACGCGTGGGCCGGGTGGCTGAACCGGTAGATGTAGAAGCCGGCCAGGAGCAGCGACACCGGCAGAAGGATGAACACCCCGACTGCGTCGCGCGCGCCGACGACCAGCCGCGTTCGGTCCGCCGGCGTCGAGAAGAATAACCACGATGCGCCGTGCCCTGAACTGCCCACGAGGGTATGGTAGATCTGTGTCGGGACGAAAAGCAGGGCGAAGAGCGGCGCCACGGCGGCCGCTTCTCCGGCATCGAACGGGTCTGCGCCCGACGTCTTGAACGAGGAGCTCGTGACCGTGAAGATGACGCCCATCGCCACGTTGGTTACGATCGCCATCTGAAAGCGGACGTCGCGGCGGAGGTGACTCCACACCAGCAGCGCGACCGCCCGGCGCTCATCCGTGATCCGCCGCCAGGTGCGGCCGACGGGAGCGCGCGGCATCGAAAGCGAGGCGAACGTGGCCACCCGTTCGACATAGTCGGCCGAGACCCGGCCGCGCAGCACCGCACTCACCGCGACGAGCACGACGAGCGACAGGGACGCGACGGTGAAGTCGGTGGCCCGGCCGGTGCCGCTCGCAATCGGAATGTAGGCGGCAAACCAGGCGGGCGGGAACCACATCGTCCGCCAGTCCCGCGGCACGATCGTCGTCAGCCACGCCCCCGGGTCGTCGGTTTCGGTGAAGTGCTGGATGCCGAACATCATGCTGGTGACCAGCGTGATCCCGGCGGCGCCGCCCGCATAGGAAAGCGCGCGGGTCAGCCGCGCGGGATGCACCACGCGCATGAGCCATCCGAACAGCGCGACGACGGCGAGCGTGACGAAGATGGCCGAGGCAGTGAACGCGACGCCTGCCGCGAGGGCAACCCGGAACGAGCCGTCGGCGCGGGTGAGGAATGCAACGACGGGCAGCCAGCCGGCCAGCGCGATGGTCTCGAGCGCAGGCACCATCAGCGCGGTCAGCCGGACCGCGAAGAAGGTGCGCGACGCGACCGGACGAAAGCCGATGAGCTCGTGGTCGTCGGGCGCCGCGAGACCAGCCTGCTGTGTGAGCACCATCATCCCGGCCCACATCATCATCGTGGTGATGACGAGCAGCGCCGCGAGAAACGGATCCCGGGCGCTCCAGACCGTGCCGGCGAGGCCCAGGCCGAGCAGGGAGAGGAAGCCCCAGGCCAGCGCCAGTTGCACCGCCCTTCGTCGCGCCTCCACACGACCGAAGGCCCCGAAAAGGGCCGCGTAGTCGATCCAGACGTAGGCCCGCACGAGCGCGCGCCACTGGATGTAATCAACCCCGAGCGATTCGACGAGTGCCCTCACGATCGGGCCAGCGCGGCCAGGATGTCGGCGGTCACCTGCGAGGCCTCGCGCTCGCCGGTGAGCCGACTGAATGCCTCGTCGAGGGTCGCGGCACGAAAGTTCATCCGGATCTGTTCGGCGCTGCCTTCGGCGACCTTGCGCCCGCCATCGATGATGCAGATGCGGGTGCAGATCCGTTCGACGACCTCGAGCACGTGCGAGGAGAACAGGATGGTCTTCCCCTGCGCCGCCATCTCCCGGAGGAGGCCTTTCATCACCAGCGCGGTGTTGGCGTCGAGGCCGTCGAAGGGCTCGTCGAGGATCAGCACCTCGGGACGATGAATCAGCGCCGAGGCGATGACGACCTTCTGCCGCATGCCCTTCGAGAACTCCCGGAGGCGCTGGTTCCGGACCTCTCCGAGGCCGAACAGTTCGATCAGGTCATTGCGCCTGGCCTTCGATGTCCGTGGATCGAGGTGATACAGGGCGCCCATGACATCCAGGAATCCGTCGGCGGTCAAAGAATCGTACAGCCTTGGCGTCTCCGGCACGAACCCGAGCCGCCTCTTGACTTCGAGGGGATGGTCCGCCACGTCGTACCCGGCCACGATGGCTCGTCCGGAGTATGCCGGTATCAGTCCCGCGAGGATCTTGACCGTGGTCGACTTGCCCGCTCCGTTGGGGCCGAGAAATCCAAAGACCTCGCCCGGCTGGATACTCAGATCGAGCTCGAGCACCGCGGGCTTGCCGTCGTAAAGCTTGGTGAGTCGTTCGGTTCGGATCATCGGCTGGCGCCGACAGAAGATACACGAACCGAGGCCTGCGGGGAATGACCCGGCGGGAAAGACCGATCTGACTAGCACCAGACGATGGCGTTCTGTTGGGATCTCATCTCAACTCCTCGAATCTGCGTTGACCCCTCCTCGTATCGCAAACCGAGTGCCGACTGCGGTACGGCCTGATTCTGCGGCATTCTGCACCGTTTATTGCGGCTGGCTCGGCGGTCCGATGAGGAAGGGGGCGCAGGA
>JACDBQ010000747.1 GCA_013694845.1 Acidobacteriota bacterium | reverse complement strand
CTGCCAGGCCGCGGGGATGGCGCGGCGTGCGGGCGCGGCGTCCAGGCGCGCGACCCGGCGCGCGCGTGTGGCGGCCATAAAGCGCGCCGAGCAGTTACAGAGTGCCGGGAGCGACTCATGATGAAAGCGGCTCCATACCTTGGTTTGCCAGCGACCGTTGAGATTCTCAATCGCGTTTTGAAACCCGTGTTCGCGCGGAGGGGCGAAGACCGGCGTGACGTCTAAGCTGAGACACAGACGCATGACCTGACTGATCACGTCCCGATGCTGATGCGCCCCTTGAAACCGCGTGTCATTATCGAACTGGGTGTACGAGGGCAAGCCGACGGCCCTCCAATGGGCCACAGCGCGGTCGCCGTCGCCGCCGCTGTGAAAATCGGGGCTGGCCAAGATTCGATGAGTCCACCATGCAGCGAAATTGCATTCACAATCTCAAGATGGGGCCCCCCTGAATCACAAGGCCTTCCACAAAATCGAAGCTATCCAGCTCGGCCCGGCCCAAGATGACATCCGGCAAATACCAGCCGGGCGTCGGCGCCGGTCGGCGCACCCGCCGCTGGCGATCGAGAACACCGCGCCGTTCGAGGATCCGATGGATCGTGCGAACCGCCGGAAGCGGTCGTTCGGCACGCGTCACGAGCGTGCGATGAATCGCGTCCGCGCCATAGTCACCCCAATCGCTCGTCATCCGGAGCTCCTGGCGCAACGTGATCACCATGTCCTCAATCGTCGGGGGCGTCCGCCCCGGCGTGGTCGTCGCGTGCGAGCGGTCCTGCCAATCGACGCGACTCAATCGTTGCGCTTTAGCGCGCTCCACCCATCGCTGCACGGTGCACAGACTCACGTGAGAGCGACGCGCGACGGCACGCAGCGGGCTGCCTTCGCGCACCGCTCGCACGATGGCTTCACGGCGCGGCGCGAGAGGGTTTTTTAGCCATGCTGATCCTCGAAAGCATCAGCATACCCAACGGTCTAAGATGGAGGCCTATGGAAGCTGCCGGAGCCGTGGAAGCACCGAGCGCTTCCACCGCTCCTTGGAAAACGCACAGACCGCGTTTCCCACAGCTCCCACAGGCCCCTATCGGTGACCTCAATCAGATGGCACACAGGTGACCTTGATCAGGTGGCAGTTGGCCAATTAGAGATTAGGAAATTCGAACCGCCCGAGAACCTAAAGCCGAGAGCCCTTTCCAGCCCCCACAGTCAGTTTCGATTCGAGTTTAGCCGTCAGGGGGACCGGTGTTCGGCTCGCGTAGTCGTACATCACCTGCACGCTGCGCGCCTCGGCCACGATCCGCCCGCCTGGGTCCGCGATTTCGTAGACGTACGTGAAACTCGTGCGGCCGACGCGCTCGAGGCCGATCCGGACTTCGAGCACGTCACCGTACTTCGCCGGCAGACGGTAGTCGATTTCGGCCCTGGCGAGAATCACGCCCGGCGTTCCTTCCGGCGACCCCTCGACGTTGACGCCCCACACCGCGCGCCAGTGGGCGAACCGGGCCTGCTCGAGATACGTGAGATACACGGCGTTGTTCACGTGACCCATCGGGTCGCAGTCACGGAATCGAACGTCGAGACGGTGGACGAAGATGACATTCATACTCGAGGGCTTGACCTTGTCGCGCGTACTATAATTCGCCGTGCTCTCCCCGACCCAGGCCGAACCGTTCACCGAAGATGAGCGAACGAAGCTCGCGCCCTATTTCACGAACAGCGATAATCACGTCTTTGCGCTGACGAACCTGCCTGAGACCGTCAGAGGCGCGTTGTTTGCGCGCTACTCGCGATCGGCCAAGTCATTGCGCCGGCTGTTCCTGGACGAGTTCGCATCAGAGATGCCGCCCGGGCACGCGTCGCCTGGAGAGACGGGAATCGCCCGCGCGGAAAGGCTCTACGCCCGCGTCTTCAACGAGTATGGCGACGACTCGGTCGCGCAACTCGGCAGTGCGCACATCGCCTGCGAGTACGTGTCGAACATCCTTACGAAGGTGCTCGAGCGGGGACGGCTCATGGCCTACCTCGAGCAGTCCACCCGCTACGTACCATACACCGACAAGCTGCACGGCAGGTGGCGGTACCACGTGCCCGACGAAGTCATCGGCGCCCTTCGCGAGCGGTACGTCTCGGCGATGGATCAGAGCTTCACGCTGTACTCGAAGTGGATCCCGGCCATGCAGGAGCACTTCGCGCACCGCTATCCGAAGGGCGGCGCGGACAGCGATGCCGTGCACCGCGCCGCCATCCGCGCCAAGGCGCTCGACACCCTGCGCGGGATGCTGCCGGCGGCGACCCAATCGAACGTCGGACTCCATGGGACCGGCCAGGCGTTCGAGGCGCTGCTCCTGCGGATGCGCGCCCACCCGCTGACCGAGGCTCGCACCTGCGCAGCCGCGATGCTGAAGGAGTTGCGCACGATCATCCCCGCGTTCCTGACCCGGGTCGATGTGCCGGAGCGTGGGGGGCAGTGGAGCGACTACCTGGCCGCGTCGCGAACGGCCACGTCCGCGCTCGCCGACTCGGTGCTCACCGGTATGGACCCGGAGTCACGGGACGAAGTGGTTCTCTCCGATCACGATCCCGAGGGAGAGGTCAAGATCGTGGCGTCGGCGCTCTACGCTGTTTCGGATATGCCGGACGATCAACTGCAGGCCGTCGCGCATGCGATGAGCGCGGACGAGCGCGCCCGGGTGCTTCGCGCATATGTGGGAGCGCGCGCCAATCGACGGCACAAGCCGGGTCGCGCGTTCGAGCGCACGAGCTACCGTTTCGACATCCTGACCGACTACGGGGCGTTCCGCGATCTTCAGCGCCACCGCCTGCTGACGCTCGAATGGCAAGCGCTCACGACCCGACATGGGTTCACCGAGCCGGAGGCGATCAACGAAGCAGGGGCCGGTGACGACTGGAACCGCGTGATGGACGCGAGCGCTTCACTGCACCAGACCCTCGCGTCGGCCGGGCTCGGCGCCGCCGCGCAGTATGCGGTGGCGATGGCCTACCGGGTCCGCTTCTACATGGACATGAATGCGCGCGAAGCAATGCACCTGATCGAACTGCGGACCGCGCCCCAGGGACATCCGGCGTATCGCCGTGTCTGCCAGCAGATGCACCGGCTCATCGCTGAGAAGGCCGGTCACCGCGCCGTCGCCGACGCGATGACGTTTGCGGATCACTCTTTCGTCGAGCTGGAGCGGTTAGGGTCCGAACGGAACCTGGAAAGAAAGCGCGACGCTGCCGCCGAATGAGAGAAGGTCTTACTCTTCCTTGATGTCCCGACGGCTCCAGTAGCGAGCGAACTCGGGCAGGAACGTCAGCGACTCGAACGATTTCATCCGGTCGAAGAACAACCGGCCGTCGAGGTGATCGGTCTCGTGCTGGATCACGCGCGCGGTGAAGCCGGACGCTTTGATCTCCATCCGCTTACCGCTGCGGTCGTAGGCGCGGACGACTATCTGGCGGGCACGCGGAACGCGGCCGCGGATGTCCGGAATACTGAGGCACCCTTCCCAGTCATCGTTCAGCTCACGTCCGACGATGGTGATTTCGGGATTGATGAGGGCCATCTGCGGCACGTCGTGCTGATCTTCGTCCTCGTCGTCATCGTCTTCCGCATCGTCCGGGAAGCCGGCGACGAAGAGCCGCACGCTCGCGTGCACCTGCGGCGCGGCGAGGCCGACGCCCTGGTATTCCGCCATCGTGTCGAACAGATCGTCGATGAGCTGCTGAATCTCCGGCGAGCGGATCTCCGCGGCTTCGAGCGCCCGCGCCTTGGCGCGCAGCACCGGGTGGCCCATGTGCGCCACTTTCAGGATCGCCATACTTGAATTATAGGTGGTCGGTGCGGGCGGCCCCGTGCTGCGCGCGCGAGTGATCCTGACCGGCCAAATGGGGGTTGCAAGGTGGAAATCGTCTACAGGTTCTGTCCGACGTGCGCCGGCCGGCTGGAAAGCCGTTCGTTGAAGAGCGGGGATCCCGATCGGCTGGTGTGCACGGCGTGCGGGCAGATCCTTTACCTGGACCCGAAAGTTGCGGTCGGTACGATCATCCGAACGACTGACGATCGGCTGGTGCTGGTGCGTCGCGCGATCGAGCCGGGTTATGGACTCTGGGTGTTCCCCGGCGGTTACGTCGACCGAGGCGAAGAGGTGACCGGTGCGGCCATACGCGAGGCGCGGGAAGAAGCGGGGCTGGAGGTCGAGCTCGATCGGCTGGTGAATATCTACTCTTACGGGCGGCGGTCGCTGATCGTGATCGTCTATGCCGCGCGCGCCGTGGGTGGCGTTCTCTGCACTGACGAGGAATGCCTTGAGGCCCGCCTGTTCACGCCTGACGCGATCCCGTGGGATCAGCTCGCGTTTGACAGCACGACC
>JACDBQ010000724.1 GCA_013694845.1 Acidobacteriota bacterium | reverse complement strand
AGGGCCGTCCCCCTTGAGGGGCACGCCGCTCGCGCCGGCGACGAGCGCAAGGTCGGTACGCTCATTCACGATGACGGCCGCACCGGAACGGGCCACGGCGTCGATCACCTCGCCGACGAACGCGATCAGCTGACGATCGTCGAGCTGTCGTTCGCGGACCTGCACCATACTGGCGCCTGCGCGCGCCGCCGCTTCGAGCCGCTGCAGCAGGGCCGCCCGCTCCGGGCTGTTGGCACCGCCGCGCGCGCGGGTGACGACGCAGATCGCCGGTAACCGCAGCGGCATCGTTACCCGGTCGGTTCATCGCTGCTCGCCGCCCTGCGCCTCAGGCCGAACGCCCCGGCGAGCTCCGCCAGGCCGGCGGATGCCGTGATGACGCCAACACCCGACACGGCGCCGCGGACGAACGCGTTCGACAGCCAGGCGGCCACCAACGGGACCTGGGCAAAAAAATTGCGCTCCCAGAACCCAGACCAGGGCGCCACCATCAGGACCAGCCCTGCTTCCAGGAAATACGCCGCGAGGATGAGACGCGTGAAAGCCGAAATGGTCAGCCTTCCGTTTCGGCTCTGGAAAGGCGGCTCACGCGATCCGCGACGTCGTGGTAGCCCGGTGCATCAGCCTGGAGCTCGAGAAAGACGGCCAGCGCCCGTGCTGGTTCTCCGACGGTCTCGAGCACATCGGCAAGATCGTACAGCAGCGCGCGACCCTCGTCCGGACCCGGCGGCGAGACTTCGGCCGCCCGCTCGAGCCACTCGATGGCCGGCGCCAGTTCGCTGGCGTCCCTGTAGATCTGCGCGAGCATGGACGAAGCGGCGAACCGGTAGTGTGGAGATCGCGCGGCGATCTCGAGAGAGGCGATGGCTTCCTGGGGCAACCCCATCTCGAGATAAGTGCGAGCCAGCGAAAAATAGTCGCCGCTTTCGTCGGTCGCACTGCAGTCGCCCGTATCGGTCCGCATCCCGGCAAAAACGGCGTCGAGATTAGCAGGTGCGCGCGGACCGGGCATCGGTGTCGCCGCCTGCTTCTCCAGTTCCCCGAGCAGGCTCGTCAGGTCGACCTCGACGTTCGCGAGTGGTTTCGACTCGCCGAGGCGGTCCGGGGCGGACTCCGCAGGGTCGACTCGCGCCCGCGGAACCGACGGCGTAGGAGCGAGAACCGGCGGTGTGGGAGCAGTGCCAGCCGTCTGGGATGGAACAGGTGCGACCGGCGCCTCCTGAACCGGATCGTCGTCCAGGACATCGCGATCGGCAAACGTGTCGAAACTCTCCCGTGCCGCCGGTGCCACGCGGGCAGCGATCTCGGCTTCGATATCGTCGACGTTGAGGATCTCCAGCGCGCGGCGCAGGCGGCCTGTGTGGCCAGCGTGCGACGGATCACGGGAGACGAGGTCCTCCGCGATCACGCGTGCTTCGTCCGCCCGGCCTTCGGCCAGGTAGGCGTCCGCAAGCAGAGCCTGCGCCTCGTACACGGTGCCTTCCAGGCTTCCGTCCACGCACACTTCGACCAGGCGCAACAGGGCGGGGATCTGTCCTGGAACCCGCGTGGTGAACGCCTGCAGGAGGGTTGCGGCCTCCGCAAAGTCGGACGCCGCGACGAAGGCGTCGGTCGCGACGTCGACACAGACGGCCGCGGACGCCGGGTGGCTCTCGACGAGCTTCCAGGCGAGATCCACGATGCCGTCGCGCCCGGTCGGGCCGGCGGCGGGGAGCTGCGAGAGGAGCGTACGGGCATCATCGAGCCGACCCTCCCGCAGAGCGAGCCCCGCGAGCGGAAGAAGCAGCCCCGGATCGTTCGCACCCGGATTGCAGCGCACGCAGTCTTTGAGGATGCCCGCGGCATCTTCAGGGCGTCCCTCTTCGAGGAATGCGTCGTAGAGCTCACGATACTGCCGCGCGGCCGCCGCCGCATCCCCGTTGCGTTCCGCGGCCTGGGCCCCTGCCCGCCTGGCATCCAGATCGTCGGGATCCAGCGTGCCCAGGCGGATGACGATCTCGTCCGCGCCGGTCGTATCGCCGCGCTGACGCCGACGGGTCGCGATGGCCGAGTAATAGGCCTTTGCATCCGCCATCAGCCCCTGCGTCGCCGAGATCTCCCCCAGCCGCACCTGCGACGGCTCGTCATCGGGGCTGCTCTTGAGGATCTTCTTGAACAGCGCCCCGGCCTTCGGATAGAAGCCCTCGGCCAGCAGGTGCTCGGCGATCCGGCGGTAGAGCGTGACCGCCTTGTCGGGCTGTCCGGCGCGGACGTACAGATCGCCGAGGGCGTTGGCGGTGTTCCAGTCTTTCGGCTGGTCCTCGGCCACGCGGGCGTACTCCCCGATGGCCGCGTCCAGGCGACCGACGCGGAGGAACTTCTCCGCGTTCTTCAGACTGGCTTCGCGGTCGATGGCCAAAGTTGTGAGGGTGCCTACTCGATGGTATCAAACAGGGACGGAGGACGAAATGAACGACGGTGGGCAGCCGAATATCCGAACCGACTCATCGCGTCGAGATGGTCCTTTGTCGCGTATCCCTTGTGGCGGTCGAACCCGTATCTCGGATCCGTCGCGTGAAGCTCCAGCATGGCCCGGTCGCGCGTCACCTTGGCGACGATGGACGCCGCCGCAATGGCGGTGCACCGCGTATCCCCGTGCACCACCGGTTTCTGCGCCATGGGCAGGCCCGGCACACGAAACGCGTCGACGAGAACGATGTCCGGAAGCGGGATGAGCGACAGCACCGCCTTGTTCATCGCGCGAAGCGATGCCTGATGGATGTTGATGTCGTCGATTTCGAGGGGATCGCACGCGGCGACGCTCCAGGCCACCGCGTTGCGGGTGATGCGGTCGAAAAGCCGTTCGCGTTCCAGCGCGGTCACGGTCTTGGAGTCGCACACGCGGGGAATGTAGCGGTCGGGATCAAGCACCACCGCGGCGGCGACCACCGGTCCGGCGAGGCAGCCTCGGCCCACCTCGTCCACACCGGCGACGTGGTTGAAGCCCATCCGCCGCAGGGAGTTCTCGAGCGTCCTGAATGCGCGGACTTTGACCATCTGAGCTTCCAGCTTCCAGCCGCCAGCTTCCAGCTTTCAGCCGCCAGCGTCCAGCAGGGTGTTGGTTGACCGAATCCAGCTGGGGGCTGGAGGCGGGAGCTGCCAGCGGTGGCGCCTAGGCCGAAGGCTTCTTGGTCTCGCGCATACGGGCCGCCTTGCCCTTCAGATCACGAAGGAAATACAGCTTGGCCCGGCGCACCCTGGCGGTCCGAAGCACTTCGATCTTGTCGATGATCGGCGAGTGCAGCGGGAAGATACGTTCGACGCCCTGGCCAAAGGACACCTTGCGGACCGTGAACGTCGCACGCGCCCCCCCACGATGCTGGCCGATGATCATCCCCTCGAAGACCTGGATGCGTTCCTTGTCACCTTCGCGTACCTTGACGTGCACCCGGACGGTATCCCCAGGCTTCATTGCCGGACGCTGAACCATGTTGGCGCGTTCGACGGTTTCAACCGCAGTCATCACTCAAACTCCTTCATTAACGACGGGAGCCTTGCCCCCGCCTACCGGCCGTCACTGGCTTTCCCTGCATTCCGGTCGCGCACCAGATCTTCCAAGAGTCGCCGGTCTTCCGGAGCGAGCTCAGCCGTCTCGAGCAACTCCGGCCGCCGCTCGAGCGTTCGAGCCAGGGCCTCGCGCCGTCGCCATCGCTCGATCTCGCCGTGGTGCCCCGACACCAGCACCGGCGGCACTCTGTGCCCCTCGAAGTCGGCCGGTCGCGTGAACTGCGGAAAGTCGAGCAGGCCGTTCGCGAACGTGTCGCGTGCCACCGACTGCTCGTCCCCTACCACCCCCGGCACCAGCCTGGCGACGGCGTCCACGATCACCAGTGCCGGCAGTTCACCGCCAGACAGAACGTAATCGCCGATCGACATCTCCTCGGTCGCCAGATGCATCCGGATCCGGTCGTCGACCCCTTCGTACCGGCCGCAGAGGATCACCACGTGCCCGAGATCCCGGAGCCGCGCGGCCCCCGTCTGCGTCAGTTTCGGGCCGTCGGGCGATGTCAGGACAATAGCTCCCGGCGCCCCGCGTTCCGCGCTGATCCGCTCGACCGCCCTGAAGATCGGGTCCGGTTTGAGCACCATCCCCGGCCCGCCCCCGAAAGGCATGTCGTCCACGACCCGGTGCCGGTCAGTCGTGAAGTCGCGCAGATCATGGATCCGCACGTCCATGACCCCGCGGGTGATCGCGCGCCCGACGATGCCTTCCGCCAACGGCGCTTCGACCATCTTCGGGAAGATGGTGACGATGTCAAACCTCACGACCCGCCGTGCTGAATACCAAGTCTCGAAACCACCCACGTTAGACCGTGTTTTACCGTGTTCACCGTGGCTTGATCGGTTTCCATGGCTCGATCGGTTGCGTGACTCGATCGGTTTTCCGTGCCTTCACCGCGGCTTCACTTGCGTGCGTTCAAGTCGATCAGGCCGTCCGGCGCCGCGATCCGAATCCGTTTCAGCACCGGGTCGATGTCCACGCAGATATGCGCCACGAGCGGCACCAGCACTTCGCCGTGCGGCGCGTTGATTACCAGGCGGCTCATCTCGAGCGGGCCCTCGACTGCCGCGACCGCACCGACCACACGTCCTTCGCTGTCGATCACTTCACAACCAACCAGGTCATGCCGGTAGTAGGTGCCGTCCGGGAGCGGCGCCAAACCGGCTGCCGGGACCCTCAGCTCTGCGCCCGCCAAGGCATCCGCGGCGTCCATCGTATCGACGCCCTCGAGGGCGATCACGGGACGGCCCTGATGGAAACGGGCGCTCGTCACCGTTCTCGCCTCCGACTTCGGCCCGACCAGCAGCGTCGTGCCTGCCGCGAAGCGTTGATCCGGGAAGTCCGTTTCCGGATTCACGATGACCTGTCCCTTGTTGCCGTGAGCCCGGGCCACGCGACCGACGAGGATCAGACCGTCAGTCGTCATCCCTGAAATCGACGGTCGCCTTGACGCCGTCGAGCTCCGCCGCGAGGCTGACGACCGTGCGGATGGCAGCCGCCGTCCGCCCTTGCCGCCCGATGACGCGACCTAAGTCTCCAGGCGCCATCGACAGCTCGACGATCTGCTGTCCCTTCCCCTCGCGCTCCGTCACTCGTACCTCGTCAGGCCTGTCCGCCAGCGTGCGGGCAATGACTTCGACGACCTCGCGAGCGCGGCTCACGATGCCGGCTGGTCGGTCGCAACGTCGGTAGCCGCCGGAGCTGCCGGCATCCGCGACACCAGCGTGCGGACCGTGTCAGACGGCACTGCGCCGGTCTTGACCCAGTGATTCATCCGCTCACGATCGAGCTTCAGTGTCTCCGGGTTGGTGCGGGGATTGTAGAACCCGAGCACTTCGACGAAGCTGCTGTCGCGCGCCGTCCGCGAGTCGGTCACGACGACACGGAAAAATGGCCGCTTCTTGGATCCGGTCTTTCTCAAACGAATTGCTAGCATTCCTGTCCTCTTTTATCAGTGCTCGCGGGGCCCCACCCCCGCGCGCGCTCGCTCGGCGGCCCGCCTCCGGCGGGCTACCCGCCGGCGCCTCCCTCGGGCCGCAGGCGCTACCTGTTCATCAGCGACTTCATCATGTCCATGCCGCCGCCCTTTTTCCTGCCGAGGCCGGCCATGCCACCCAGTTGCTTGAGCATCTTCTGCATCTGCACGAACTGCTTCAGCAGCTTGTTCACCTCTTCGACCGAGGTGCCGCTGCCCCTGGCGATCCGCTTCCGCCGCTGTCCGTTGATCAACTGATGGTTCCGGCGTTCCTTCAGCGTCATCGAGTTGATGATCGCTTCGACCCGCCCGAGTTGCTTGTCGTCGACCTGACCCCGCGCGGCATTCATTTCCTTCAGGTTGCCCATGCCGGGCAGCATCCCGAGGATCTGCTCGATCGGCCCCATCTTCTTGATGGTGCGCAACTGATCCCGGAAGTCCTCGAGCGTGAATGCGTTCTTCCGAATCTTCTCTTCGAGCTTCTCGGCGTCTTCGACCGACACGGCCTCTTCGGCCTTCTCGATCAGCGACAGCACGTCGCCCATGCCCAGCACGCGTGACACCACGCGGTCAGGGTGGAACGGTTCGAGGTCCTGCAGCCGTTCGCCGCTGCCGACAAACGCGATCGGGACACCGACGACACCGACGACTGACAGCGCCGCGCCCCCGCGCGCATCGCCGTCCATCTTGGTGAGCACGACGCCGGTCACTCCGATGCGGCGATTGAATTCACCGGCGCTCTTGATCGCGTCCTGGCCGGTCATCGCATCGGCGACAAACAACAGGTCCGTCGGCTGGACGGTCGACTTGATCGCCTGCAACTCCGTCATCAGGTCGTCGTCGATGTGGAGCCGTCCGGCCGTGTCGACGATGACGACGTCGAAGCCGGCGTTCTTCGCTTCCGTCAGCGCGCCCGA
>JACDBQ010000723.1 GCA_013694845.1 Acidobacteriota bacterium | reverse complement strand
CGCACTTCGGTATCGAAGTCCGTCAGCGTGACGTCGGTGACGTTCTCGACGGTATTCAGGAACTTGATGGCGGCCGTGCGGACATCGCGGATGTCCTGGATCATGCTGCCGCTGTTGTCGATCATGAATCCGAGGTGCAGCGGCGGCGCGCCCTCGGGGTCGCCCCCTGCAAAGAACTTGATCGCCTGCGGCTTCCCTTCTTCGACAACCTCGAAATCCTCCGCGCGGAGGCCGAGGATGGGCACCCCGGTCTTGTCGGTCACGACGACGCCGAAGTGCACGAGGTCCACTCCGGCACGGAAAACCCGTTGGGCGTCCAACAGCGCTGCTGACGCAATCAGAATTGCGGCAATCGTGCTTACGCGTTGCATCGTGTCCTCCGTCGCGTCCGTCAGAACAACTTGTAGGCACTGAGCCGTAGCACGTGCGTCCCCTGCGTGCCGTCTGCGTTCCGGCCTCGGAAGCCGTAGCCCCACTCGACAGCGGTCAGCATCCCGAATGGGGCCGGAGCTTCGAGGGCGGCGCCAATCCCAGTGTAGTTCCGGTAACGCCGTCCGAAACCGCGATCTCGAACCTGCGCGGTGTCGAGAAAACCGTCGAGCCTGGCGAACCGACTCATCGACCAGGCGATCGCCCCGCGCACGGCTGCCCCCTGGTCGTAGCGGACCAGCGCGGACGGGTACCCACGAAGGCGGTTGTCGAACGTGCCGAACGAGTATCGGCTGAACCGGTCCAGATCATCGCCGCCCATCAGCGCGCCTTCCGCCCGCGCCATGAGGCGGCCAGTCACCGGGACCGATCGGGACATCGTGACGCCGTAACGTTGAAACGTGGCGTGCGACGGCTCGTATTCGCCCGCCGTCCGTCCCCACGCGCGCCAACCTGCACGCCGCGCCGGATTCCACCAGAGTGAACCGGCCCAGCCGGCGCGCTGCCCTTCGAGCGCCAATCGTGCGCCGTGGACCACCTGGTCCGCCGGCATGATAAAGGACGCCGCCGTCTCGTCCGCCGCTTCGAGGCGAGTGTAGTCGAACTCGTACCCGGCCCGGATGGTCAGCCGTGGCGACAGCGGACGAAGCAGCCACACCGAGGCATGCGCCGGTCGCTGCCGGATGTTCTCCGCATAAATCTCGAGACCGTTCCGGAACGATCGATCGTGATACGACGACGCGATGCCGAACCCACGACCCGCGAGCTGCCATCGCGTGCCGCCGAGCGAGGGCACCGCAAACGCGAGCTGGGCATAGCTGCCCCCGAAGAAGGCGTTCAGTTGCGCGCCGGTGCCGAGCAGATCGAAGTCGATATAACTCAGGCCCGCAAACGGCAAGGGCACGCTGATGTTGGGATCGATGATGACGCCCATCGCCAGCGTGCGGACGCGCGTCGATGGTGCGGCAAGCTGAGCCACGATCGGGACGTCGGCCCCTGGTGACGAAGCGGTCCCGGCTGGCCGCTCACGTTTGAGATAGCGGTAGCCGTCCGGCGTGTCGCGCAACATGATCGATGGCGAGGCATAGGCCGCCCGCAGCCGGCTCTGGAAATCCTCCGGGTCGAGCTCGTGAGACGCGATGGACAGCCGGCGATTGATGGGCGTTCGATGCGCCGCCCCTTCGTAGATCTGCCGCACATCGGAACGCGCCAGCAGCCACACGCCCGTTCGCGCTTCGCGGAACTCGTCGACCTGTTCGGACGAGACGATCACGCCGCGGAGCCGCGTCTGCGCGGCCGCGACGCGCACCAGCGCGAATGAATCGACGGCGATCCAGGCGCGCCCACGAAAGGCTGACGCCCGCTCGTTGAGCGGCTCGAAGGCCACGACGTAACAACGTGCCGCGTTGACGGTCTCCTCCCCGGTCAATCGATACCGGTACAGGTCCGTGAGCGTGATCGTGAGCGGCGGCGACGCGACCCGCTCCGGCTCGAGGATCGGCAGCCGCGGCACGGAGCCTCCCTGAAACGCGATCCCGTTGACCCGCACCCCGCGCTGTTCGAGCTCGGTTCGCTCGGGCGTGGCGTAGATGACGGTGTCGGACGAAATGGTGACCGGCGCGGGGAACCCGGGCGCCTCGAACGTCAGCGTGAGCACACCCGTCGAAATCGTACGTCTGACCTGCGCCGCCTGGGCCCGCGCGAACGCCTGGTGTCGGGCGATGATCTCGCCGACCGCGAGCCGCCTGGCGCCGCGGACCTCGACATCCTCGACGAACAGGTCCGGCGGCGGTGCAGCCGCGGACGCCAGCGCCTGCAGCATCCGGCGCGCGTCGAGCGCATCGTCCGGCGCAGTCAGCACCCACGCCTCAGCCCCGCCCTGGGTCGTGGCGTCCAGGGCAGCCTTCAGTTGGGTGCCCGCGACCGACGGCCAGACCCCGCGTCCAGGGCCCGGAGCCGACTCACCTGGCACGCCGACGAGAACGTCGGCGTAGGCCGCCAGTTCCGCGGCGACCGGGGCCCCGAGCGCGATCCGGACGTCGTTGCCGACGAGCGCCCGCACCGTTGTGAGTCGCAGCTTGAGGGCATACGCACGCTCGTCGGCCGTGCCGCTCCCCTCATCGCCGCTCACCAACACGGCCGGTCGGCCGCCGCGGGCCCGGATGTGTCCGATGGCCGCGACCAGCGCCGCGGGCGGGTCGCCGGGCTGCGCCCGGACCAGCACGGTCACGCCGTGCAAGTCGGCGGGCAGGAGCAGCGTCTGGCCCGGCACGATCGTAATCGCTATGCAGGAGGCGCACGGAGGTTGGACGGACGACTGGGCGGCCGCCCCGGCCTGCAGCAGCAGCCAGCCGATGAGGATCGGCACCCCGGCGTATAATGGACGTTCGGTCATGACCATTGGGCGGGCCATTGCCCACGCGAGGATCGCCTGACGTGCGCGTAGTTGGCATCTGTCAGGACGAACTCGTCATTCGCACACTCGACGACGTACTGAAGCCCACGTTCGACCTGGACTTCCTCGTCGAAAGCCGGCCGCTGGCGCGGCGGCTTCATGAAGCGGGGATAGACGTCGCGGTCGGCGATCCCCGGAGGGTAGATACCTACCTCAAGGCCGACATCTCCCCCACCACCTGTTTCATCGTCGAAGACAACGGCCGCCGAAGTGTCCGCAAGGTGCTGGCGTCGATCCGCGATGCCGGCGGGACCCTCACCTACGTGATTCACACGGGTGCGGGGGTCAAACCCCGGAATTCCGAGGCGTTGAAAGCGGAGTTCCCCGACACTGCCGACATGGACCTGTGCGAGCTCATCAGGCCGACCCTGGTGACCGAATTGAGCCGGTCGATGACGCGCGCGCGGGTGCAACAGTATCAACGGTACTTCGCCGATGCAGATCGCGTGCTGATCCTGCTGCACAACGATCCGGACCCGGATGCGCTGGCGAGCGGCCTCGCGCTGCGGAACCTGCTACGGCGCACCAAGACGACCGCCATCATCGGCGCCATGCAAGGGGTGACCCGTCCCGAGAACCTCCGGATGGCGAACATGCTCGACATCCACGTGGAACCGATCACGCCGGCCTCGTTCAACGAGTTCGATCGTATCGCAACCGTGGACGTTCAGCCGCATTACTTCGGCGGGCAGCTGCTGCGGGCGGACCTGGTCATCGACCACCATCCCGAGCAGCCCGGGTACATCGCGGTCTTCAAGGACATCCGTGCGGACTACGGCTCGACCTCGACGATCCTGACCGAGCACCTGCGGTCGGTGGACGTCAACATCTCCGAGCGGACCGCGACCGCGATGCTCTACGCGATCAAGTCCGACACGCTGTTCTTTGCGAGGCACACGAACCGCGACGACCTCGAGGCGTTCACGTTCCTCTACCCGCTCGCCGACGCGACGCTCATCCGGAAGATGGAAGGGGCGGAAATCACCATGGACCGCCTGAACTTCGTCACCCGGGCGAGCCAGGGGGGGATCATGCGCGAGCAGGTGTTCAGCGCCTTCATCGGCGAAGCGCCGCGCGAGGACTTCATCCCCTACACGGCCGACTTCTTCCTGCAGCTGGAGGACGTGAAGTGGACCATCATCGCGGGCATCGTCGGGAGTACGCTGATCCTGAGCGTGCGTAACCTGGGCTACTCACGCAATGCCGGTGAGTTCGTCAAACGCTGGTTCGCCGACATCGGCAGCGCCGGCGGCCACCGCGCGATGGC
>JACDBQ010000499.1 GCA_013694845.1 Acidobacteriota bacterium | reverse complement strand
TCTCAACCCCGTGTCGCCGGCTTCGTTGAGACCCCACTCCTTCACGTTGCCCGCCATGTCGTAGGCGCCCCAGGGGCCGATGCCTTCACGCGCGCCGACCTTGACGGACCCTTTCGCGTCGAAGTTGCTCAGCCGGAGCATGTCCGAAAAGATCTCGTCGACCCCCGATGCTTTGTACCAATGGTACAGACTGAGCAGATTCTTGCCCGCGTACTGCGAGTAGGCGGCCGCCTCGAACCAGCTGATGCCTCCGACCGGGAAATCTTCCTGGCCTTCCAGATAGCTCCCGAGCTCCCAGGTCGCCGGGCCTGGCCGTCCCGTGGCGTCGCGGAACCGTCCGATAGCTTCGTCGAAGCCGAGGGTCCGGGCCCGCTCGCGGAACGGCTCCTTCCAGTACTTCCGCTCGCGGTATCCGCCGCCATCGACGAACTTCTTGAAGTCGCGGTTGGTGACCTCGAACTGGTCGACCCAGTAGTCGGTCAGCTTCACCGGCTTGGCGACGCCCACGCCGACGGGTCCGCCGGGACGAAGACCATTCCTGGGTGTCCGGATCCGATCGGTGTGAGCTTGATCGGCGGGCGACCCGGCAGGTACCCCACATCGAGCGGCTCGTAGCCCGCTTTCGCGATGCGGAGCCGGTACAACCCTTGTGGAAGTGGATAGGCGAGCAGTGGCGTGACCCCGAGCGGCTCCCACGGGCCGGTCTGATCCAGGTAATTGCGGACCGCGATGTCAGCGCCGTCGGGATCGGTCGTGATGTCGAGCCGCAGCCAGGTGTCGCGCGCCCGTGCAATTTCGGCGGGTGCGTAACGCTCGGCGTCCCGCGCAAGCCTGACCGCCTGCAGCGACTGCTCGCTTTGTTCCATCCGCTCGATTTCGGGGATCGCAACGTCGCGCGCCCATCGCGCCCGCCGTGCGCTGACAGTCTGCCACACGCCGAACGCGACGGCCAAGACGAGCAGCAACGCGACCGGCAGCAGGATCGCGGAACGGCGCCAGGTGGCATCCGGTGGACGGGTGAGCCGCGCATGAGCCTTGGCAACGTCTGCGCGTAGCGCACCGGCGTCCGCATAACGGTCAGCGGGATCTTTTGCGAGCGCTCGAGCCACGAGGGTTTCGATCTCCGCCGGCACCCCTGCCCGCAGCGTCCGCAGCGGCGCCGGAGGATCGCGGAGGATCGCCGTGACCAGGCCGACGTCCGACGAACCGGCGAACGGCCGGCGCCCCGCGATCATCTGATACAGCACGGCGCCGAGCGAGAAGATGTCGGAGCGGCCGTCGACCGTTCGTCCTTCCGCCTGCTCCGGCGACATGTAGGCCAGCGTCCCGAGGACCGTGCCCGGCACCGTCGCCATCGCGGTGATCGTCGTCTCGGACGGCGCCCGCTCGATCAGTTTCGCCAGCCCGAAGTCGAGCACCTTCGCGCGCCCGTCTGGCGTGATGACGATGTTTCCCGGTTTGATGTCGCGGTGCACGATCGCGCGCGCGTGCGCCGCCTCGAGAGCGCCGGCCACCTGGGCGGCGTAGTCGAGCGCCGTGCCGATCGGCATCTGCCCCTCGGCGAGCACCGCGTCGAGTGGGCGCCCTTCGACCAGTTCCATTGCGATGAACGTCGTGCCGGCGTCCTCGCCGATCTCATAGATCGTGACGATGTTCGGATGGTTGAGAGCCGAGGCGGACTGCGCTTCCCGGATGAAGCGGCGGTGACGCTCGGCGTCGGCCGTCGCCTCCACCGGCAGCATTTTGATCGCGACGGGCCGACCCAGCTTGGTGTCGACACCCCGATAGACGATCCCCATGCCGCCGCGGCCGATTTCCTCCTCGATGCGGTAATGCGACACGTCCATCAGTGCCGGGATTATACGGGTGCGGGGGGTCCATTGAGTCGGAAGGGGCGGGTTAGCCACCAGGCGATGACCGGTCAGCGGAGCTCGCGATACAGCCAGGCCTTCGCCAGGCGCCACTCGCGCTTCACCGTGCGGGGAGAGCGCTTCAGAACGTGCGCGGTCTCTTCAACGGTCAGTCCGGCGAAAAATCTCAGCTCGATTATTCGCGCCTGATCGGGGTCGACCGCGGCCAGTCGCGTCAGTGCGCCGTCGACCGCCAGCATTTCTGCCTCGGCCCCACGCCTGCCCCCCGCTCGCGGCAGCTCATTCTCGTCGACCTGGTCGAGAGAGATCGTCAGGGTACCGCCGCCGCGTTTCTCCGCTTGCCGGGCACGCGCGTGATCAACGACGACCCGGCGCATGAGGTTCGCGGCCACGGCGTAGAAGTGGGCGCGGTCGTGCCAGCTCGCGCGACTCTGGTCGACGAGTCGCAAATAGAGCTCGTGGACCAGTGCTGTTGGCGCCAGCGTCTGATTCGGCCTGTCGCGCCGGAGTTGCGTGCGGGCGATCCGGCGCAGCTCGCCGTAGACGAGCGGCAGCAGCCGCCGCAGGGCGGCAGCGTCCCCCTCCGACCATCGCAGCAGCAGTCCGGTGACATCAGATGAGACCGCCGGGTCAGGCATCTGGATCGGTGTCATCGGTGAAGGCGTCCGGCGGTGGCGACACGCTCCGCCAGGCCGATTCGGCGCAGCAGTGCCTCGAAGCGGGGGTCGCCGCGAAGCGGATCCGCCCAGGGCACGACGGCGAAGTAGGCCGCGGCGTTAGCCTGTTCCTCGCACGCGCTGTCCATCCAGGCGTACGCGGCCTCTCGATCGCCGAGCTCCACGTAGACCCCCGGAATGATGCCGGGTGACACGTACTCGCGCTGCGACCGGGCCACGACCCGGCCGAGAATCTGCCGCGCCTGATCGAGGTGTCCGGCCCGCGCATGAACGTGCGCGAGCAGCGCCATGCTCGATGATGAGCGCTGGGTCAGGCGCACCGCCTCGTTCGCCTGCACCAGCGCCTCGTCGTGTCGGCCTGCGCCCGACAGCGCGTCCGCGAGCCGCCATCTCGCCTGCGGATACTCCCCATCGAGCGCCACGGCCCGGGTGAGCGCCTCGATCGCATCGTTGTTCCGGCGTGCGAAAAAATGGATCCATCCGATGTTCGTCTGCACGATCAGCGAGAACGGGTCGATGTCGCGTGCGACCTGTGCCTGCGTCAGCGCTTCGTCGAAACGGCCTCGTGACATCAGCAGGTTGGCATACCAGAGTCGGGGCAGCGCCTGCGCCGGATTCAGCTGGATGGCGCGGAGGAAGGCCTTTTCTGAGTCCGTCCATTGCCACGTATAGTGTCGCACGTACCCGAGTGCGGCGTGGGCCTCGGCAGAGTTCGAGTCGATCTGCAGGGCCTTGATCGCCGCCGCCTCTGCGCGTGGACGGTACTCGCGGGGCGACCCGGATCCCACCATCACGGTGCCGAGTTGGTTGTAAGAATCCGCCAACCCGGCGTGCGCGGGAGCGTAGGCCGGATCGAGGAGGATCGCCCGCTCGAAATGTGCGATCGCCCGGGTCAGCGACCCGGCCGTCCGCTGATTCCATTCGTAGCGTCCCTTCAAGTACGCCTCGTAAACCTCGGGCTGCACCGACGGAACCAGCGCGAGCTGTCGCGCACCCTCGGGGCGCATGGTGGCCTGTATCCGCCCGGCGAGCGCCCGTACTGCGTCGGCCTGCAGCGCCAGCACTTCACGCGGCGGCCGCGAAAACGCCTGCGTCCATCGGACGCGCCCGGACACGGTGTCGACAACGCGCAGCTCGAGG
This sequence comes from Acidobacteriota bacterium, assembly GCA_013694845.1. Classification (GTDB taxonomy): domain Bacteria; phylum Acidobacteriota; class Vicinamibacteria; order Vicinamibacterales; family 2-12-FULL-66-21; genus JACDCA01. The sequence goes on along the minus strand of JACDBQ010000499.1, from coordinate 4,811 downwards.
GTCAACTGCTCTGGTGATCGATCCAGCGTGCCCTCGACGACCGCGTCAGCGCCGAGCTCACGACCGGCTGCCGGCCCGCTCCGGCCCGCCCCCACGTGAACGACCGACCCCCGCGAGAACACATGGAGGTTCGCTGCTGCGCCAAGCTGCGCGATCAGCGCATCCGTCATCCCGTCTGCATATACCTCATCGTCCGACGAGGGGCCATGGGCAAGGGGCAGGACCGCCAGGGTGCGGATAGGAGTGGCCGGCGCGCGCAGAACCCACGCGGTGAGGACCGCGAGTGCGCAGACCAGGGCAAGCGACGCGAGCAGCCACGGACGCGACGCTCGGCTCGTGAGGATCAGTCGCGTGGCTCCGGGCCACCCGCCGTGGGCGTGTACTGCCGTGAGGGCGTTCCGCAGCTCGCCGGCGTGCTGGTATCGCAGGTCGGGCTCCTTCGCGAGACAACGCCCGACGACAAGGCGCAACAGCATCGGGACACACCGTGGCATCGGCCCGGGCTGTTGTTCCAGGATGGCGGAACTGGTTTCGAACGGTGTGCGTCCTTTGAAGGGCAACTCTCCGGTGACGAGTTGAAAAAGAACGACCCCAAGCGCCCAGATGTCGGCGCGGGCGTCGGCGGCCCCGCCTCGCAGGACTTCCGGGGCCATATGACTCAAAGTGCCGGGCGGCCCCTGGTGCGCTGCCGTGAGCGAGTCCAGCGACGACTCGTCGGCGCCCAGGCCCGGCAGCCGCTTCGCCAGACCGAAGTCGAGCACGATCGCGCGGTCATCACCGTTGATCAGGATGTTCGAGGCCTTGAGATCGCGATGGACGAGGCCGCGCTCGTGGGCGTGCTCGAGGGCGCTGGCCACGTCGATCGCGTAACGCAGGGTCGCCGTCACGGGCACTGGACCGTCGCGCTGAGTGGCACTGAGCGTTCGTCCGCCGAGCAGCTCCATCGCGATGAACGGAACGCCCTCAGCGTCACCGACCTCGAGGATCGAGCAGATGTTCGGATGCGCCAGCATCGCGGCGTGCCGCGCTTCGCGCACGAGCCGCAGCTCGCCGACCGGATGCGCCAACGCAGCCACGACCGTCTTCAGCGCGACCTCGCGTCCGTCACGCGTATCCCGTGCGCGATACACCTCACCCATTCCGCCCGCGCCGATGAACCCGGTGATCTCGTAGGCGCCGAAGCGTGACCCAGGTTGGTAGCGGCGGCCGAAGGAATCCGCGTCGATCCCGCTGAGGATCGCGGCAGCTGGCGTCTCACAGAACGCGAGCGCGTCGCGGTCATTCTCGAGGAGCGAATCCACCTCCCGGCGGACTGCGGCGTCGCCAGCGCACTCCCGGTCGAGGAAGGCCACGCGATCAGGCTCCGGAAGGTCCACGACGTCCAGAAAGAGCGCTTTGACGCGAGTCCACGGGGGAGGTGCCGCGACGTCAGCCTCGAGGGAGTCCCGGGGAGCCATGCGGACCAAGCTTAGATCGCAGTGGCCCCAAATTGCTCCACTTTCCGCGTACTCGTACAGGGGGCGAATCATGAGTATGACGGGTAGACGATGGCTGATGGTGGGCGGGGCAGCCGTGCTGGCGGGCGGTGCTCTGTCGGGGTGCAACAGCTCGACAGCGCCTGCGGGCACCACCGCGCTCTACGTCGTGGCAGCCGACGGAAACTTTCGCAGCATCAGCGCCGCACTTCAGGTGGCCCCCGCCGGCGAAGTCATCGAGGTTCGCGGCGGGCCTTATGCGGAACGGGTCGTCATCGACAAGCCTGGCATCAAGCTGCGGGGTACGTCGGCCATCCTCGACGGCGCCACGGTGAACGGCGGGCGAGGGATCGGCATCCACGTGACCAACGTTGCCGACGTCGAGGTATCCGGATTCACGGTCCGCAACTTCGAGCGCGGCATAATCGTCCAGAACGCCACCGGCGCTGTCATCCAGCGGAACGAGGTGCACTCGAATAACAGCAAGACGGCCGGCACCGCGCCCCCGCTGGCGCCCGGCGTCGATTTGTTCGAAGGGCTGGTGCTCCTGGCCTCCAGTGGCGCGCAGGTGACGGACAATGTGCTGCGGAACAACGGCCATGACGGGTTGATGATCACCGGCGGCAGCCGCAACAACGTGATTCGCGGCAACCGGATGCTCGACAACGGCGCGCAGACGGTGCCAACACAGTTTGGCTGAGGGATCAATCTGTTCTCGGGTCCCGAGAACACGAACAACGAGATCACCGACAACGACGTCACCGGCAATCACTGGGGCATTCTCCTCGGCAACTTCGCCGGCAACTCGGGGAACACCATACGCAACAACCGCGTGCGCAATAACGGCCGGGCAGGCATTGCCGCGCTCACGCTCGCGACCGGGAACACCATCGAGGGGAACGACGTTTCGGGCAACGCGCTGCTGAACATTGGGCCGAGCTTTCTGTTCGATCTATTCGACGCGCCGCCGCTCGACAACACGTGGCGGAACAATCAGGGGCGGTTCAACCTCGTCTCCTCGTCGGCATTGACGACCGCGCAATCGGCGGCGGTCATGGCTGAAGCCTTTGGGCCGGGGGGCTGCCTCGCGCCGGCACGCCAGCGCTGAGTCCTCGAGTCGTCGCTCATGGTTCTCTCCCGTCGGGGGCAGATCGAACCCCTCAACCAGCCCCCTCAATCGCACCTCGAAGGATCCGGCAGTCCGAAACCCTCTAAGAGGGTGCAGGCGGTGAGAATACCGCGCTGCAGTTCGGTCGTCAGTCGGGAGGACCCCGACCAACGATCCAGGGGGATAGCGATGAAGAAACACGTTCGTAGACTGCCCGTGCTCTCGCTGCTGACGTTGGGCATCCTGCTATGCAGCGTCTTCGCTGCGACATCGACGGGCCGTGTCAGGGCGATGGCCTTCCCCGTCGCCGACATTTTCTTCGAGCTCAATGACAGCGCGGGCGACCTGGGCATCCACGGCGAGATTGACGGTGGCCCGTGGACCACACTCGAGGTCGAAGGCCCCGGCGACCGACGCAACTGGCCTTCGAGAGCGCTGAACCCCCACTGGCTCTGCACGTTCTGCCGGCACGAGATCAGCGCGCACTACGGCCGCCATGGACGAACGGCCCGGGAGATGCCGTTGCTCGAGGACGCGCCTGCCTCACTTCGCCCGCCCTGGATGCCCGTCTCACCTACCGGCCCAGTTGGAGTGGGGATCGGTGGGCCTTCTACCTGGACCTGGTCAACCTCCTCAACGCAGAAAACGTCGTCAAGATCGACTCGGCGCTCGTCTTCGATCCCACGTCCAACCGCCCCGGGATCATCGAGCGGGCCGAAGACAAGGGGATTCCATTCTTCCCGTCCTTCGGGATTCGCTTCTGGTTCTGAGTCGAGGCGTCGGCGGCGTCCTACCAGTGGCGAAGATTTTAACGGGTGAACGACCGTCAACACCAAGACCACCAGGGCCACCAAGCACACCAGGAAGGTGAATGAATGTGCTTACTTGGTGTCCTTGGTGGCCTTCGTGCGAGAAAGCGTGAGGGCGGCTGCTTCGACGCGACACTAGTTTGTTTTCATCCGCTGCGTGTAGAACTCGTGCACGCGCGGCGTCAACAGCTTGCGCGCCTTGAGCGTCTCGAGACTTTTCTTCACGCACGCGTTGTAGGCGTCCTTCGAGAAGCGCTCGCCGGGCTTGAGCAGACCCAGGCGGATCCATGCCTGGTCGATCGTCTCGCGGAAGTCGCGGACACGGGTGAAGTTCATGTCCACGAACAGGCCGCGGCCATCGAGCGGCTCGAGCTCCTTGCCGTCGAACGGCGTGAAGAACGTCTCGGTGATCCCCGCGTCCTTGCCGCTTGGCGGATAGGGGGCGTAGATGCCGGTCGGGCAGGCGAGCTCGGGCAACCTGATCGCGGGATTCTCGATCACGCCGTCCTTGTCAAGGTCACCGAGCTCGTGCCAGCTGGACATCGACGGCGGCGGCTCGATCCCCTTCTCCACCCAGTTGTCGAGCAGGTCGATCATCGCGTCCATCACCCGCGACACGTCGAGGATGTCGACGTCCGGGGCACGTTTACCTTCCGGCAGGTACTCGCCGCCCGAATGACTGATCCCTTCGATCTCGTAGACGCGATGCTTGTCGCCGAGCCCCTTGTCGCGAAGCACGCGGGCGTTCAGCCGCTTGTTGGCGAGGTAATCGCGGGTCGCGTAGGACGGCGGATCGTCCTCGGTCGTGTTCCAGTAGAGCATGTGGCTCGTTTCGATCTGCTTCACGAACCGCGCACGATCCTCGGGAATCGTGAAGAGCACATCCTTGCCGTTCTCGTGCAGGATCGGCTGCCACATCCCGGCGCCGGAATCCCCGGCGAGGATCCCGTCGATGATCGGCTTACCATCGGCACCCTTGTTCAACCCCGGCTGGTAGTTGACCAGGCGGCCGGGGCGGGCGCCCGATGAATGCCCGTACCAGTACGTGCGCGAGGGTTCTTTGCCGAGCCGGGCCTTCATCACGTTTTCGGCTAGCAGTCCCCACCCGAGCAGCATTTTCGGCTGCTCGGTCAGGTTCCGCTCTTGAGCTCTCGTGCCGTCGTCGAAGGTGACCGTGATGTCGCCGCGATCCTTGTGCGCCGACCGGCGCGTCTTGGCGAGCGCGAAGCCTTTGCTGAGCATCAGGCGCTCGTGCTTGCTGATGTCCCTCCAGGTATCCGCCGGGTTGTAGTTCTTGTCCCAGGGCTTGAGCGAACCGTCGCGGAACGACGGACCTGCGCCGTGCGCGGTCAGCCACATCCTGCCGTTCCACCCGGCCGACTCCTCGGGATAGAGCAGCATGATGGCGCTGCCCTTGTC
>JACDBQ010000708.1 GCA_013694845.1 Acidobacteriota bacterium | reverse complement strand
GAGCGGGACCAGCGAGAGTCGCTGGAACGTCGCGCTCTGGCCCTGGCGCGACGATTCGACTGGGCGAACGTCAGCCGCCGCTTCGAGCGTGCACTGGAGACAGTGGTGAGCGGGGTTTCGCGGAGCGAAGGCTCCACCACACGCGAAACACCAGCAGCGCCGCCAGGATGACAGCGTAGTAAACCGGCGAGCCGGCGATGACCTTGACCTTCCACAGGTAGTGGATCGCCCCTGCGACGGCAGTCACGTAAATAAGGCGGTGCAGGAGCTGCCACCGGCGGCCGAGGCGGCGGATCCACCCCCTGGTCGACGTGACCGCCAGCGGAATCATCAGCACAAAGGCGATGAAGCCTGCGGTGATGAACGGGCGTTTCGCGACATCGCGCAGGATGAAATCGAACGCGAAAAACTGGTCCAGCGCCACATACGACAGAAAATGCAGGGCCGCGTAGAAAAATGTAAACAGCCCGAGCATCCGGCGGAACTGGATGACGCGATTGAGACCGGTCAACCGGCGCAGCGGCGTGATCGCCAGCGTGATCACGAGGAAGCGCAGGGCCCAGATGCCGGTGGTGAGCGTAACGTCTTCGATCGGATTGACGCTGAGGCGCCCGGTGGCCGCGCGGAACCCGAGCCAGAGCGCTGGACTCAGAGCGAGCAGAAAGACGGCGGGCTTCACGTGGACCGCGGTGGTCAGTAGAAGGCGCGGAGGTCCATCCCCGCATAGAGCGACGCGACCTGGTCGGCGTAGCCGTTGAACATCAGCGTGGGCCTCTGGCGGAATTCGCCAATGCGCCGCTCGCGGGCCTGCGTCCAGCGCGGATGATCCACGTCCGGATTCACGTTGGAGTAGAACCCGTACTCCTCCGGGCTCGACACATTCCACGCGGTCCTGGGTTGCCGGTCGACGAAGCGCATCCGGACGATCGATTTGATGCTCTTGAAGCCGTACTTCCAGGGCACGACCAGCCGGATGGGCGCACCATTCTGATTCATCAGAGTCTTCCCGTACAGGCCGACTGCAAGGAGGGCCAGGGGATGCTGGGCTTCGTCCAGCCGAAGTCCCTCGACGTACGGCCAGACCAGCACGTTCTCCCGCTGTCCCGGCATCTCCGCCGGCCGCTGCAGCGTCGTGAACTCGACGAACTTCGCGGTCCCCGTCGGCTGAACCCGTGCGATCACGTCCTTGAGCGGGATGCCGATCCATGGGATGACCATCGACCAGCCCTCCACGCAACGCAGGCGGTAGACTCGCTCCTCGAGCGATGAGGACTTGATCAGATCATCGATGTCGTAGTCGGCGGGCCGGCTGCAAAGACCGTCGATCTTCACCGTCCAGGGCCGGGTCTTCATGCTCCCGGCGTATCGTTGCGGATCGTTCTTCGCAATGCCGAATTCGTAGAAGTTGTTATAACTGCTGATCTCTTCAAAAGAGTTGAGCTTTTCGGACCCTTTTTCAGCGGCCTTGAAGTTGCTCAATGGCGTTTGGGGCGCAACGAACGCGCCGAGCCCTGCGTCAACGCCATTGGCCGCAGGTTCCGAACCACATGCCGACAGCAGTGGCGAGACAGCCGCCACCGCCGCTGCCGCTCCAGCGAGGCGGACGAACTCACGCCGTCGCCAGTACACCCGTTCGACGGTGATCTCGGAAGACGGAACGTCGGGCGTTCGCCTGATGTGCATGCTTCGTGTCTGGGCACTGCCGTCAGTCAGCAGAACACCGCAGGGGGTCCGAACCTTCCCGGTATACTAGAAGTCAGATGTCGAATGGTCCGGTCGACCCCCGCTGGCCTCGCCTCCTCAGCCTTGCTGTTCACGAGTTCCGCACGCCCATTACCGTCGTCGCGGGCTATATTCGGATGCTGCTGAAGGATCGCGCAGGAGCGCTGAACGAGCAGCAGCGCCGATTGCTGGAAGAGGCGGAAAAGTCATGCGGCCGCCTGGCCGGGCTGGTGAGCGAGATGAGCGACCTCGCGAGCCTCGAAGCCGGCACTGTCCCGCTCCCGCGAACCAAAGTGGACCTCCCAGCCGTACTGGCCGAGGCCGTGACAGGGCTGCCGCCGCTGACTGACCGCGAGATCCGGGTCGAGTTGCAAGTCACTGACGGGACAGCCACCGTGCTGGGCGATGCGACTCGTCTGCGTGCGGCCTTCCTCGCGATTCTGTCATGCTTGCGACGTGAGCTCGTTACGAGCGACGTGCTTCTTGTGCAGCACACCGTGACGTCCCTTCAGCGCGACGCGATGTGTGTCGTTTCCATAGGTGACGCAGACGGGATCGCCAAGATGGCAGCAGAGGGACCTGGTGGTCTGGGGTTGTTCGACGAGTGGCGGGGTGGCTGTGGACTTAGCCTGGGCATCGCATGTCGGACATTTTCCGCACACGGGGGCGGCATCTGGTCCCCGGCGGATGGCACCAAGTCAGCGGCACTCGTCCGGGTTCCGCTACACTCCTGATTTCTGGTGGAGGAACCGCTCAGGCTTCCGAAGCTGCGCGGACAGCGTCACCCGCGTGGCTTGTCGAGACCGTCTCCCCTGCGGACGGCGGCGGCAATCGCAATCAGTGCGGCACCGAGCAGCACTAGCTTGGAAGGATCCTGAACGCCGGTCTCGCCCAAGCGGCGGGGGGCGTCCGAGGCTGCCGGCTCTTCTGCGATTGCGGCGGGCGGTGACGGGGCTGAGGTCGCCCAGGACGTGGTGATTCCTGTCACGCCAACAAAGATCACCGCCACCAGCCATGCTTGAAGGTTGTGACGCCTGCGTCTCAAGGGGATTGCCAAACCGCGCACCGATGTTCTACGCCTTACGAGTTTCACGGGTGCCTGAAGTTCAAGGGTCGTGCCCATCCGTTCGCCCCTTAAAGTCGGGTTGCAGCAGACTATTAAGGGCGCAATGTTGCCGAATGGAGGAAATAAGTTCCACAGGAAGGCCATAAAACAGGACCTGGAGCCCGTCGAGGTACGAGTTTTGTATCCGCTCAAAATGCTAAGCTGTAACCGTTGTTACCCATACTAAGGCGCGGACACCGCCACAGGGAGTTAGATGAAGAAGCCGTATGTCGCGATTGTCGATGACGACGCAGGGTTTGGCGCTTACCTTCGGACGTTCCTCTCGTTACGGGGCTACGAAGCGCGTTGCTACACCCGTGGAGATGAACTCCTCGCCGCGATGAAGCAGATGGAGGCGCCGGACGTGGTGCTTCTGGATGTCATGATGCCCGGTCTAGATGGCATCGCGACCCTGCGCGCCCTGAAGGCGTCGCGGCCGGAGTCGCAGGTCATCATGCTGTCGGGCCGCAACCAGGTCTCGACCATCGTCGAAGCGGTCCGGCTGGGGGCCGCCGATTACGTCGTCAAGCCGGACGATCCCGAAGGGCTGGGGGAGATCGCGCTCGACGTCGCGATCAAGAATGCCATCGAGAAGAACCGGCTGGTCACTGAGCTGAGCGAGCTTCGGCAGCAATTGAGTGACGATGAGGATCGGACGGTCTGGGGCAACAGCGAGAAGATGCGTGGCATCGCCACCGTGATCGAGCAGGTCTCGGACAGCGACGTGACCGTCCTGATCCGCGGGGAGAGCGGCGTCGGCAAGGAGCTCGTCGCGCGGGCGATCCATCAGCGATCGACCCGGCGTAATCGACCGTTCGTGAAGGTGAACTGCGCAGCCCTGCCGGCAGAGCTTCTCGAGAGTGAGCTCTTCGGTCACGAGCGCGGCGCCTTTACCGGAGCCGCCACGACCCGGATCGGGAAATTCGAGCAGGCGGACGGCGGCACGCTGATGCTCGACGAGATCGGCGAGATGAAGCCGGCCCTCCAGGCCAAGATGCTGCACGTCCTGCAGGACGCCGAGTTCACCAAGCTCGGGAGCAACAAGAGGATCAACGTCGATGTCCGGGTGGTGGCGGCCACCAACCGTGATCTCGAAGAGATGATGGTCAGCGGAGAGTTCCGCGAGGATCTGTATTACCGCTTGAAGGTGATCGAACTGACCGTGCCGGCGCTCCGCGAACGGCGCGATGAGGTGGCGACCCTCACCGACTTCTTCGTGGCGCGCTATTCACGCAAGTACAACCGGCCGCTCCGCCCGATCTCCGAGGAGCTGAGAAATCTGTTCATGGTGTATGAGTGGCCTGGGAACATCCGGGAGCTCGAGAACATGATCAAACGGGTCGTCATTCTGCAGGACGAGCAGCTGGTGGTCCGCGAGATCCAGCGGAACCTGCAGCGGACTGTGGCCGTACCCGTCGCCGCGGGGGTCGCGATTGCGGCCGGGATGGGAGTACCGATGGGGATTGGGGAACCGGGGGGCATGCCGTTTTCTCCCTCGATGCCGGATCTGTCATCGTTGTCTCAGCCTGAACCAATCGAGGAGACCGGGGGCTCGCTCGCGCAGGTGGCCAAGGCCGCTTCGATCAAGGCCGAGCGTGCCGCCATCGAGCAGACGCTCCGCCAGGTCCATTGGAACAGGCGCAAGGCGGCGCAGCACCTCGGGGTGAGTTACAAGACGCTTCTCAATAAGATCAAGGAGTGCGGAATCAGTCGAGTCTGAGTTCTCTCCTGGGTTCGGGGGCCTTCCACCCCCCCGCTTCCCGATTCCTGGGACCCAAGACGCCTTCCGTATACGCTAGTTCGTCCATTTCTCCACAATAGGAAGTTTGCTCATCAATAAAGGCGATTAATCCGGCCAGCTGACCTTGAACAATCCGGACCGCCGTGCTTTTACACAACAACGCGAAACATTTGCCGCACTGGCATTGGGCTTGCTCATCAGGAG
>JACDBQ010000685.1 GCA_013694845.1 Acidobacteriota bacterium | reverse complement strand
CGCTGAAGACCACTCGGTCCGCGAGCCATCCAGGGGTGTTCAAAAAACACTGAATACCAACGACTTGGACGGGCATGCGGGATCATACAGACCCCGTCAAGCTGTCTGCCGATCTGCATGAGAGCCGCCTTTTGGCCCTTCCGCTTACTGCGAGCGGCTACGTTGGGGGATAAAATGGGGAATGAAGGCGGTCTGGGTCGACAAAGCGGCCGACCTCATCAAATGCGTAACCCCAGGCTTGCACCTGGGGTTACGTCTTGGAGCGGGCAATGAGACTCGAACTCACAACCTACAGCATGGCAAGCTGTAGGTTGCCACCTTGAGAACCTGGTATTACTGTACTTACGTTTTCAGAACCTGCCAGTATCTGAGTTTTTGTTGTCACGTTGTTGTCACGCCATGCTATGATGCTCGTCTATGGCGAAAAAGCGGACTGGCGGCAAGCGTCTGGTGCGGGACAGAGACGGCATCGCCACCCCGGATCGGCTCCCGAGTGGGTCGTGGCGATACCGCGTTTGGGCCCCACTGGCTGAGCGGTACGAGACTCGGAGCTTCAAGGAGGACGCGATCAAGGATGCCGGGCGACGCCTGCCGGGCTGCGCTGCTGGCGACGAGTGGGCGAAAAACAAGCAAGCTCGCCTGACAACCGGCCTCGACTCAGCGTCAGCGAACGTCGACCTCGCACAGGTCGGCCATCTATACGTTTCTGATCGCGAACTACGCGGACGCTCAGGCGGGCATCTCCAGGCCATTCACCGAGCGCTCAAGGTTGCCGCCGACGCGGGCGTGTCGGATCTGACAGACAATCGAGTCGCTGATCGTGTTCTGCGGCATCTTGCCGCGTTGAACGCACAGCGGCCCGGGCAGGTGACCACACCCCCTGTATCTGCAAGGACGCGGAACAGCCACATCGCGATTCTACGTGCCATCGGGCGCTTCGCGATGCGACGGCAACTGCTTGTCCGAAACCCGTTCGACCACCTCGAACGGTTTATCGAGGCGAGCGAGCATCGCCGTGTGTACACCATCGCTGAACTTCGGCGCCTGGTCAGCGATGATGCGCGCTTCCCGGCTCGGCGTCGTGCCGAGGCGGAGACGTTGATCGCCGCTCATCCGGGAGATGTCGAGACTGCGGCAAAGGCTGGCGGCTGGACTCCGCAACAGCTCACGCACTGCCTCAAGGCAAAAAGCGGCGACGAGGAGGTCTGGTGGCGCTTCATCGTCCTGTGCGCCTACACCGGCCTTCGGAGCGAAACCGTTCGAGCCCTGCGCTGGTCAATGATCGACTGGGAGGCATCGCGGCTCCGCATCCCCGGCGAGGTCGTCAAGAATAAGACTGCTGTACGCGCTCGGATTCAACCCGAACTCGCGTCGATCCTTCGTGAGTGGTACGAGCAGCGATCGACTGAAACGGTACTCCCCTTGGATCAGGCCCAGCTCACCTCTGACCGTGCGAATGAGCTGACCAAGGCCTACCTCCTGCGACACGGCGTCATTCCGAATGGCAGAAGCGTTCACTGCTTCCGCCATACGACAGCAGCACTGCTGACAGCGACCGGAACGTCGACCCATCTGACGATGGATCTGCTTGGGCACACCTCGACCACCACATCAAAGCACTACGCCTTCGGCGCGGACGAGTTTCAAGATGCCCTTCGCGATGAGCGATGGCCCGAGGGTGAGTTTTTCTTCCGGCGACAACCGCCGAGGCCCACGACTCAAGTCGGGCGTCATTGAGGAGAACGCACTAACGCGAGGAGGAACATGACGACTGGCAGCACTAGAGGCGTTGGTTTTTGGTACGATCGCCGGAAGCACAGGTTTATCGAAATCTACGATCATGCTATTGACGCTGCTGCGACGCCTCGCCGATACCGCATGACGGACGTAGCGGTTCGACGAGTCCTCGGCGGCCTCAGCGCGTCCACCGAAGCTGGTCGAGCGCTCTTGATCCCCGCTGTTGCCAAGGAGGGCTTCATCCGTGTGCGGCTTGCGCGTCAACACCTCGGCTGGCAGTTCTATGCGAATGCGCCAGGCGCACTCGAAGTCCTCCGGCGGTTCGGCCGCCGGCACGACCTCGGTCCTGCGCTTGAGATCGCATTCACGGACTTTCAGGCTGGCCGAACGGTCGAGACCACCTTGGCGCAGTTGCTGGAGGACAGGCCTCGCCGTGAACAGCCTGTTCACGGCACGAATGACGACCTGGATGTCACGAACGCCGAGTTCCACTGGATCATGGACGACGTTTCCCTGCCGCCCCGATGGCTGGTGCGTCGCGAGTGGCGTCGCGCGGCCGATAGTCGGGGCAGCACGGACGGAGGCGAATGAGCGTGCTGCCTGCGTCGCCGGCAGCGGTCGCGAGCATGCTCACAGATTGGTGCTGGAACGCGGCGGCGCCCCCACAGGGCCACGTCACATCCGACCAGTTGGGAACATTGTCCGCCGGACAAGCGGCGGCGGTCGGCGAGGCGTTCGCGGAGGAGATGGCTCGCCGTATCCAGGCGTTCGAGGACGAGCGCGATCGTGACGGGGGCTCAGCAGCGCTCAGATGGGAGCTGCCTCGCGACAAACCGGGCAAGGTCTGGGCAGTGCTCGCGGCGCTGCGCCACGCAGGCGGCACCTCGGTCGTCGCCAGGTTCCTTGACGGATCGGTGCCGTGCTTGAACGCCGCCGGCATCAGGGCGCGCTTGGAACTCGACATCGAGCCGTGGAATCTAGACGGCCGTGGGACCGCCCCAGACGTGCGCATTGCAGACGCTGACGCCATCTGCCAGCACTTGCTGCCGTCCGCATCGCCCTGGGTTCTCGACAAACGTCCGCTGCGCATCAACGCTATCGTGCACTGGTCGCGATCACGCATAGCCAGCGCTTGGGCCGTGCTGCCTCGCGTTGTACTGCCCGTCGCTGTGCGCCTGACCAACGCACTGACGCGAACCGGCTCGGCCTGGTCCGACGCCATCGGGAACGAAGTCCACCTGGAGGCGTTGCGACACCTCGACAGGACGCTGCCGCAGGT
>JACDBQ010000683.1 GCA_013694845.1 Acidobacteriota bacterium | reverse complement strand
CGATCTGGTGGTCATGACGAACGACCCGTTCAACCCCGTCGAGGCGCGCGTCTGGAACGAGAATCCGGTAATCGATGCGCGCTTTCGCGCGGCGCTTCGAATCGACACGCTCCTGAATGACTGGGATACCGCCAGGCGTGCGCTCGGGGATGTCGGACACGCGGTTGGTCATGGCGTCGATGACCAGGCCGTTCTCCACGCTCGACGTTTTGTCGATACCTGGATCCGCCGCGTGAACCCGCTCTACATCGCGGTGTCGCTGCCCGACGATTTTGCGTGGCCGTTGGAAGACGCCCGCACGCGGCTGATTCGAGAGGTGGTATTGCCGCTGTGCCGGGACCACCGGCTGCCGTTTGCAATGATGATCGGCGTGCGCCGCCGCGTCAATCCGGCGCTGCACGATGCCGGCGATGCGCTCGGCCGGGCGGATATCTCGGCGATCCACCGTCTCTGCCGGGAGTACCCCGACAACCGGTTCCTCGTCACCATGCTGTCGCGCGAGAACCAGCATGAGCTGTGCGTCGCCGCGCGAAAGTTCTCGAATCTCCTGCCCTTCGGCTGCTGGTGGTTCCTCAACAACCCGTCGATCGTCTTCGAGATCACGCGCGAGCGACTCGAGTTGCTGGGGACCACGTTCATCCCGCAGCACTCGGATGCACGGGTGCTCGAGCAGCTGCTCTATAAATGGGCTCACTCGCGGCGGGACGTCGCGGATGCGCTGGCCGAGCAGTACATCCGGCTGATCGACAGCGGCCGCCCGGTGACGACCCGCGAAATCACGCGCGACGTTCGCCGCTTGTTCGTCGGCAACTTCCAGCAGTGGACGACGCTCGGCGACCCGGCCGTGTCGGTCTCCCCGACCACCAACGCCATCCAGGGCGGAGCACAGACTCGATGACCACGACTCGCGTCGGCGGATCCAGGAATTACACCGACCTCTCCGGCCGTGCCGCCGTCGTCATCGGCGGCACCTCAGGCCTCGGACGTGCGATTGCGATCGGCCTGGCCGAGTGCGGCGCCGACGTCGTCCCGACCGGCCGGCGGGAACCTCTCGTGCGCGACACCTGCGCGGAGATCGAGCGCCTGGGTCGCCGCACGATCGTGCAGACGGTCGACGTGTTGTCGCGTGCCTCGCTCGATTACCTGCGGGACACGGTGTGCGCCGAGCTCGGTGGCGTCGACATCCTGGTGAATGCGGCGGGACGGACGATGCGACGGCCGACGCTGGAGGTGAGCGAAGAAGAATGGAGCTCCATTCTCGACACCAACCTGAACGGCACGTTGTACGCGTGCCAGTCGTTTTTCTCGCCGCTGGCAAAGAACGGCCGCGGCCGTATCGTGAACATCGCCTCCCTGACATCGTTCGTGGCGCTACATGAGGTCACCGCATACGGTGTCTCGAAGGCCGGCGTGCTTGCGCTGACGCGGAGCCTCGGCACCGAGTGGGCGCCGAAGGGCATCAACGTCAACGCGATCGCGCCCGGCGTCTTTCGTACGGACTTGAACGCGGCGTTACTCGACGGCACCGACCGTGGCCGCGAGCTGCTGATGCGGACGCCAATGGGCCGCTTCGGCCGCGGCGAGGAGCTCGTCGGGGCCGCCGCATTCCTGGCCTCCGACGCCGCCAGCTTCATCACCGGCCAGATGATTGTCGTCGACGGCGGTTTCCTGGCCTCCGGCGTGAATTCATGACGCCGATACCGAATCTCCGCTGGTACATCTGCGGCCTGCTGTTCCTCGCCACGACCATCAATTACATCGACCGGCAGGTGCTCGGGCTGCTCAAGCCGATGCTCGCGCGCGAATTGAACTGGAGCGAGACCGAGTACGGCTGGATCACATTCTCGTTCCAGACTGCCTACGCGCTGATGCTGTTGCTTTCCGGCCGGGCCCTGGACCTGATCGGCACGCGTGCGGGGTTCGCCATTGCGATCATCGTCTGGAGTGTCGCGGCCATGGCTCACGCGTTCGCGCGGACGGCAGGCGGCTTCGCCGCTGCCCGGTTCGCGCTCGGCGCCGGCGAGGCCGCCAACTTTCCCGCGTGCATCAAGACGGTCACCGAATGGTTCCCGGCTCGCGAGCGCGCGCTCGCCGTCGGCATCCTGAACAGCGGTTCGAACGTCGGCGCGATCGTGGCGCCGCTCGTCGTGCCGCTGATCGCCGTGACCTGGGGCTGGCAGGCCGCTTTCGTCCTCACCGGAGCAGTCGGTTTTCTGTGGCTTGTCTTATGGCTCTGGTTTTATCGAAAGCCGGAGGACCATCCGCGGCTGGCAGCGACAGAACTGGCCTTCATCCGTGAGGGTCGGGAGGCGCCGGCGGTCCCTCTCCAGCCGTTGCCGTGGAGCCGGCTGTTCGCGGTACGCGCCACTTGGGCGTTCGCGCTGGGAAAGTTCCTCACCGATCCGGTCTGGTGGTTCTATCTGTTCTGGCTCCCCGGCTTTCTCGACCGCACCCACGGGCTCAACATCCTTCAGATGGGTGTGCCGCTCATCACGATCTACCTGTCCGCCGATGCCGGCTCGATTGCCGGTGGCTGGCTGTCGTCAACCCTTCTCAAGCGCGGCTGGTCGCTCAACGCGGCTCGCAAGACCACAATGTTGATCTGCGCGCTGATGGTGGTGCCGGTGATGCTCGTGAGCCGCCTGGGCGACAACATGTGGGGGGCTGTCGCACTCATCAGCCTCGCGACCGCGGGGCACCAGGGGTGGTCCACTAACCTGTTCACCGTTGTGTCGGATCTGGTGCCGAGTCGCGCCGTCGGATCCGTCGTCGGCATTGGCGGGACCGCGGGAGCGATCGGCGGGATGGTAACAGCCCCGCTGATCGGGTACTGGCTCGATTGGTCCGGCGGCGCATACGGTCCCGTCTTCTTGTGTTTCGGGACCGTGTATCTGGTGGCATTTGGTGTGATCCATCTGCTCATCCCGAGATTCACGCCCGTCGACCAGTCCCGTGGAGACCTCCGCGGGTCATGATGCTGACATTGGGTCTCGTTCTCGCAGGTCGGTGGCGCTGCATCGTTAGCGTCATCGTGGTCGCGCTACTCCTGGACGTTCAGGCACATGCGGCTACTTACTACGTCAATAGCCGTGTCGGCTCTGATGACAATGCCGGGACATCGAAAGACACCGCCTGGAAAAGCCTTCGCAATCTGAATCGTTCTTTTCTGGCGGGAGACCACATCCTCTTCGCCAGAGGTTCTTCGTATACCGGTGGAGTGGTGTTCAATAGTTCTGGAACAGCCGCGCAACCCATCGTGTTGTCGAGTTATAGCGTTGAGGCCGATGTCATTCTGACAACTCCGCGAAGCGACCTGGGTCCGCTTTTCGAAAAATATGGCGGCGGGCCGGCTCCGTCTTTTACCAACCCTGACTGGAGTGTGCTGAACGGAAACATCTTCAGGATAGAGGGGAGTTACATAGTCATCGATGGCCTGTATTTCCACGACAATACGAACCCGCCGGGCTCCGACCATAAAAACAAGAATGTACAGAAACTCGGCGCGGTCTATCTGGCTCTGGGCACCCACCACAATGTGGTAAAGCACTGCGAATTTGTTCGCACCCCGGTCGGGATCAAGGTGAAAGGAACCGACAGCCTGATTACCCGTAATTATCTGCATGATGCCACCGAGATGATGGCTCGTTCCTGGGGGCCGATTGCCATCATGATCGTCGCCGGTCGGAACGAAATATCATTCAACCGAATCGAAAACTATGGTGCCTACGGGGGTCCCTACGGCTCTGACGGAGGCGTCGTCGAGTTGGACGGCGTCGATGATGACTTCGATGCCGATGACATCGACATTCATCACAATACGTCGATAAACAATCATGGGTTTCTCGAGGTGGCCGCGAAGAATGTTGAAAACATCACGGTGGCGTATAACCTGAGCGACGACAAGAACCAGTTCATCGGCGGAGGTACGATGAAAAATGTTCGCGTCTACAACAACACCGTGATCAGAACCCGAGAACCAAATGTCGATCGTTTCGTGTTTTGGACGTTCTACCCTGCCGGGACCTCCTTTACCGTTTGGAACAATATTTTTGTGATTGCCAAAGACATGAAGGTGTTCGGTCCCGTTGCTGATCCAGTTGGCCACGTGCGCCGGGCCATTGGTAATCATCCTCACGACCACAACCTGTATTACTCTCCTGGCAATCCCGATCCGATCGGCGTCTCTGCCGGCAAGGGAGATGTTGTCGCCGACCCGCTGTTTGTGGATTACGAGAATCGCAATTTCCGCCTGAGAGACGAGAGCCCCGCGAGGGACAAGGGCGTCAGACTGGGATCTACCGTAGATCTGGATGGGTATCGGCCACGGGACACAAGTGCTACGGATATAGGCGCTTATTCCACTCGCGGGAGTAAGAGGAGACCGCCGGGCCCTCGTTCACGTCTCTTGAGCCCGATGCGGCCGCCATCACGGCGGATCACGAGACCAGGTCCACTCGACAACTGCTACTCGCTTCGTTCGATTGGGCGCCACTCTGTGGATATTTCAGGCGGGCCTGTGCTCGAAATTTGATGGAAGTATCTTGAGAGGGAATCGGCGATGCGTTTCCTCACTCGTCCTGCTGGCGATCGCGCTGCTTTCACACGGCGCCTACGCGCAGACGCCCGTCACCCAGGGCACGGTGAGCATTACCGGCAAGCAGTTGCAGCCGGGTCGATCGATCGACCTTACGGGTCAGTGGCTGTACAAGCCAGGCTATCTCGTCCAGCCGGACGAACAACCCCAACTCGCGGAGCAGCTGACCGGTTACGTCGCGGTTCCGGTTCCGCAGTTGCTCAACCGCACCCAATGGTGGCTCGATGATTCCGAAGATTTCAAGAGATTCGAAGATGCGCGACTGAAGAAACTGGGCTTCGACACCGAACGCGCCGAAGACGGCTGGTACCAACTGCAGCTGGACGTGCCCGCGTTGCCCGGCAGGCGTCGCGTGTTTGCGCACTTCGACGGCGTCGCGATGCGAAGCCGGGCGTTTCTCAACGGTGAACTGCTCGGCGAGCACGCCGGGATGTTCAGCCGCTTCGCCTACGACCTGACGCCCCACCTGAGGGCCGGACGGAACCTGCTGTCGGTGTACGTCTCGATGGAAAAGATTCCGAGCTCGACGCTGTCGCTCGGTCAGGCCGTCACGGTGAACCTCACCGCTTCCAAGATCCTGACGATGAGCAAGGGCATGTTCGGTCCCCTCTCGCCAGACGCCAACAACCGCAGTTACGACCTCCACGGCATCTGGCAGCCGGTCAAGCTGATCGTTCGCGACGCTGCGATCATCGACGACGCCTGGTTCATCCCGTCGCTGGACGGCGCGCGGGTGCAGGTCGAGATGCGCAGCCTGGCAGGCAACCAGGCTGCCGTCATGTCGGCCCGCTGGACCGATGTAAAGACCAGCAAGCCATTCGCGACCGCCGGTCCTGTCGCGGTTGACCTCGGCGAGGCCCGGACGACGCGCGAGTTGACGCTCCGGGATGTGCGGCCCGGGCTCTGGACGCCAGCCGATCCACATCTTTATCGCCTGGAGGTGACGCTCGCGTCGCCGTCCGGCGACGTGCTCGACCAGTGGACGCACAACGTCGGCTTTCGCACCTTCGAGGTGCGCGGCAACCGGTTCTTCCTCAACGGCAAGCCCTACTGGTTGCGCGGCGCCAACCAGCTGCCGTATGGGAAGAACTCCTGGGATCCTGCGCTGCCACGCAAGCTGATTCAATTGATGCACGACGGCCATCAGCGCGTGACGCGCACCCATGCCACGCCGTGGAATGAAGAGTGGCTGCGGGCGGCGGACGAGATCGGGTTGGGCGTCAGCATCGAAGGCATCCGTCCCTGGGCCCTGGCGGGTCTTATCGGACCGACGCCGCCAGACATGTTCGACCACTGGCTGATGGAGAACGAGGATGTCGTCAGGCGCGGACGCAATCATCCAAGCATTCTCCTGTGGACCGTCGGTAACGAGATGCTCCTGCGCGACGCCAAGAATCTCGAGAAGTTGAAGCTTCTCTCGGACGTCGTCAAGCAGACCCGCCGGCTCGATCCTTTCCGTCCCGTCATCGCCGACTCGACCTATCAGCGCGAGACGGAGTTCTACAAGGACACGCTCGAACCGAACGGCATTGATGACGGGGACGCCGACGACATTCATCGCTACCGAGGCTGGTACAGCGACTCCCCGTTTGTCATCGATACGAACGCCGACATCAAGAACCTCACGCCGGGCCGGCCCCTCATCGGTCAGGAAATGTCCACCGGCTATCCGGACCTCGACACGGGGCGGCCGGTGTTGCGGTACACGAGAGACTTGGTGACGCCGCAGGCATGGGTCGGTCAGGACGCCTACCCCGGTAGCGATCCGGCGGTCTTTCTCGAGCACAACCGGGCCGTGACGAAGCGGTGGGCCGAGCAGCTCAGGTTTCAGCGCGGCGACCGCACCGCCGGCTTCATGCTGTTCTCCGCCGAATGCTGGTTCGCGCACAGCTACGACACGCCGCTGGTGGTCCCGTATCCGGTCTATCACGCGATGCGGGAAGCATGGTCGCCCGTCGGCCTGGCGCTCGAAACCGGATGGCGGCGTTTTTACGCGGGTGAAGAGATCGACACCGGGGTCTTCGTCACCAACGACGATGAGCAGTTTCGCGATCGGCAGCGACTGAGCCTGCGCGCCGTGTTCGTCGACGCAACCACCAAGAAG
>JACDBQ010000679.1 GCA_013694845.1 Acidobacteriota bacterium | reverse complement strand
CTATCCGCCCAGGTTCGTTCTTCGACGTCGTCGGCCGCCGCTCAGCGGTATTCGGCTACGAAAACAAGCCTCTGGAAGCGTGGGTGTATCCACTCAAGATCGTGGACGATTTCGGCCTGTCGTTTCGGCTGAGCGGCTACCCGTTGGACATTCCGGGGCCCGACATCGCCACTCAGATCGAAGTCCGTCCGGAGGCCACCATCTTCACCTACGCGCACGCGGCGTTCACGGTACGTCAGATCCTCATGGCCCCGATCGACGAGCCGGGGATCGTCATGCTCCTGGACGTCCAGAGCGTCCTGCCGCTCAGCATCGTCGCGTCGTTCCGGCCCAGCCTCCGGCTGATGTGGCCGGCCGGGTCCATGACGGCGAATGCCGGGTGGGACGAAGGGGCGCGGGTATACGACCTCGGGGAAGAGACCCGGCGGTTCGCCGGCGTGATCGGATCGCCGGCGGCACGCGACCTGTCGGTGATGCCGTATCAGGAGGAGCCTCGGGACGTCCCGCTCAGGTTCGTGATCGACACACCAGCGGACTCTCGCGACAGCCTCATCCCCATCATCATCACGGGCAGCACCACCGGGCGGGCGGAGGCGAGAGCCACGTACGACAGGCTGCTGCGCTCGGCCAGAGACCAGTACGAGAAAACGGCGGCACACTACGAGCGGCTCCTGCGGGACACCGCCCGAGTAATCACGCCCGACCCGCGCGTGAACGACGCATTCGCCTGGGCGAAAGTCGGGATGGACAAGGGGATGGCGACCAACCCGCTGCTCGGCACCGGCCTGCTCGCCGGGTTCCGAACCTCTGGCGAGAGCGAGCGTCCGGGATTCGCGTGGTTCTTCGGTCGTGATGCGCTCTGGACGGTGCTCGCGCTCAATGCCGAAGGAGACTTCGCCTCGAGCCGAACGGCGCTGGATTTCCTCCGAAAGTTCCAGCGCGCGGACGGAAAGATCCCGCACGAAATTTCACAGAGCGCGTCGCTGGTGCCCTGGTTCAGCGATTACCCGTACGCCTGGGCGAGCGCCGACGCGACGCCGCTCTACGTCATCGCACACGCCGACTACTGGCGCGCCCGCGGCGACCGCGAGTTCCTGAAAACGAGTTGGGAATCGATCGTCAAGGCGTATCGCTTTTCGGACGCGACCGATACCGATAAGAACGGCCTGATCGAAAACACCGGCGCGGGGCATGGCTGGGTCGAAGGAGGCGCCCTCTATCCTGCTCATGAGGAAATCTATCTCCAGGGCCTGTGGATGGAGGCGCTGCGCGGGATCGCGGAGCTTGCCGACGTCATGAACGATCCCGCGCTCGCGCGCGGTGCCCGCGACGCCCACGAGCGCACGCGTGAGGTAGTCGAACGTACCTACTGGCTGGCCGGTCGCGGCTTTTACGCCTTTGCGACGGCCCTGCCGCGGAAAGAGCCGCCCGTGGCCGAATCGGGACCCGACCGGGCGCGGCGTCAGACACGAATGGATGCGCTGCGAAATGCACGGCTGGTTGACGAGGACACGGTCCTCCCTGCGGTTCCGCTCTGGTTCGAGACGCTTGACCCCGCGCGTGCGCAGTTGCAGATCGACCGTCTGGGCGCGGGCGCGCTCGCGACAGACTGGGGCAGCCGCATCCTCTCCGAACAGAGCGAGCTCTACGATCCCCTGTCGTACCACTACGGTTCGGTGTGGCCGCTGTTTACCGGCTGGGCCTCGATGGGCGCGTACAAATACGGGAGGCCTCATGTCGGCTTGCAAGCCCTGATGGCCAACGCGTTGCTCACCTACGATGGCGCGCTGGGGTACATCACGGAGCTGCTGTCGGGGGAGTTCAACGCAGCCTTCGGTCGCTCCTCGCACCATCAGGTCTGGTCCGAGGCGATGGTGGTGACGCCCGTGCTGCGCGGGCTTCTCGGGATCGAGCCGAGCGCGGCCGGCGGCGTGCTGCGCTGCGCGCCGCAACTGCCGGCGAACTGGGACGCCGTGTCAGCTCACAACATTTCTGCTGACGATTCCCGGTACGACTTCTCATTCACCCGCACCCCCGGACAGCTCGATGTGAC
>JACDBQ010000646.1 GCA_013694845.1 Acidobacteriota bacterium | reverse complement strand
GCTACCAATAGGCGCAGATCTTCCGCTCCGCGCCGTCGGAGAGGCAGTGCCGTGCCGCGTCAGACGAGCATCGCGAGGTTTTCCCGGCGCGCGGCAAAGACACGGCGCGCGGGTATGAAGAGCAGCTGACCGATCCCGTAGGCGACCACGCACCATCCGGCGAGCAGCACCGGCGCGAGCAACGGACGGCGCAGCACCGTGGTGGCGAGCAGCGTCAGCAGGATCGGCGCCGCGGCCGCACCAACGAACGAGATCAGCCCGATGAGCCCGGCGGCCCCATGGGCGTTGCTGCCGCGCCCGATGCTGTTCATGTCGACAGATCTCGGGAAGGACGCCGAACAGATCGCGGCCAGCGGTGCAACCACCAGGTGGACCGAGATCAACGCCAGCACCAGGGTGAGCCACAGTGCCGGTGATCCGCCCGGGAAAAGGAGCAGGGCGGCCAGAATACAGACGAGTGCCGGAGGGCCCGAGATCAGTGCGTTGCCAACGGCCTTGCCGGCAAGCAACTCCCGGTCGGTGAGCGGCGACAGCAGTGCCATGGTCAGGCCGGCCTTGTCGACGGCGAACTGATTCATCGCGATCGGCAGGATCGAGAGCAGGCATATCGACGACGTGAAGGCGCCGAGGCCGAGACCACTGCCGAACCGAAACGGCCCGAAGTCCATTCGCCCCGAACCGCGGTACATCATCACGCCGAAGATTGCGAACATCGCGAGCGGCGACAGCAGGATCGACCGGCCACGAGGCGTGCGAAGGGCCAGGCGCAGCTGGGCCAGGGCAACAGCGGACGCGCCGTTCGAGAGACCCGGAAGCCGCGCTGCCCACGCGGCGCGCATCGGGGCTGACCGCCGCGCGCCCGTCGTGCCGGGTGAGTCGAGGACTCGCCGAAACGCCACGATGCCCATTCCGTGAAGAACGAGCGACATCGCGGCCAGGGCGCCAAGCGCGCCGAGGGTACGCCGATGCTCGCCCGCCGAAGCCGCACGAGCGCCCGTCACGAATAATTCGGTTGGATAGAGGGGGAGCACGCGGGAGCCGATAGTCGTGGCCCACGCCGGCAGAATCGGCTGGCGCGCCCGGCCTCGCCGTCTCCCGCCATCGCTCAACAACCCGGGGACCATCGACACCAGCGGAATAACGATGATGAAGATCAGCGCCACGAGCTCGCCTCGCCGCCGGTCGCGCACCACGAGGTGAATGAGGCTCGTCGCGAGCGCCGACAAGCCGATGATCACGACGAGGAGGAGCGCGGCTGCGATCAGGAGAGCCAGCGCCGGAATCAGCGCGCCCCCTGCCGCCAGGCCGACCGGGATGCCCAGCACCAGTGGCACGAGAAGCATGTTCCAGGGATCACCGAACGCAGTGGCGGCCTGCCCCAGGTACAAGGCTGCTCGCGGGATCGGCAGAAGGAGAAGTCGAATGGGATTGGTGCGGTCTGCGGCCGGCAGGAACAGCGGCCCTATGAGGGCCAGCACCGGCACCGCGAACAGCAGGTAACGCACGGCCGTGAACGGGATGGCTGGCGTATCCCGCGCCAGCGAATAGCCGGCCGCCACACCAAGGCCGGCGAGGAACAAGGCGGACGGGATGAGCAGGATCGCGGCCAGCAGCGGGCCGAGCTGCTCGATGGCGAGCGAGAAGCGCTCCAGTCGGTCGCGTGACCCGGTCCGCTCGAGCGAGTTCACCAGCATCCGCCAGCGAAGCCAGGCGAACGCTTTCAGGATGCGAAACACTCAGATCCAGTCGAGGGACGTCGCCGGCGTGGCCTCGCCGCCGACCAGACGGATGAACAGCTCTTCGAGCGTGGCGCCGGCCGCACCTCCCGCCCGCAGCTCGCCGATGGCTCCCTGCGCCACGAGCTTGCCGTGCGCGATCACCCCGATATGGGTCGAGAGCCGCTCCACGATCTCGAGAATGTGCGACGTGAGGAAGATCGTGCCGCCGCGGCCCACGAAGGATTGCATCAGGTCCTTGATCTGTCGCGAGGCGACGGCGTCGATGCCTTCGAAGGGCTCGTCCAGGAAGAGGAGCTTTGGCGCCGGCAGCAGGGCGGCGGCGAGTGAGAGCTTCTTCCGCATCCCGTGCGAGAAGTCGGTGACCAGCGTCGTTCCGGCACCCTTCAGGTCCATGAGTTCCAGAAGATCCGATGATCGTGCCCTTCCGGTCGCGGCATCGAGGCCATGGATCTGCGCGACGAACATCAACGTCTCCTCGCCGGTCAGCCGGTCGAACAGGGCAAGGTCCTCCGGCACCACGCCGATCCGGCGCTTGACGGCGACCGGATCCTCCAGCGGGTCGATCCCCAGGATTCGCATCGTCCCGCCTCCCGGTTTGAGGAGCCCGGTGAGGCACTTGATGGTGGTGGACTTGCCGGCGCCGTTCGGACCCAGAAAGCCGTAGAAGCTTCCGGCTGGAACCGCGAGGTCGATGCCGTCGACCGCGCGGAAGCTGCCGAAGTCCCGGGTGAGTCCGCGTGTCTCGACGGCCAGTGACATGCGCGCAATTCTATCGCGAGGCTGCTACGATGAACTCAATGAGAACAGTCATCGTGCGCGGGCGAGTGCCGCTACCTGAAGCATTGCGTGATGTCATCGAGCGCGGCAGCACCTCGGTGCACGAGTGCCGCGTGCCTGGCCCGACACCGCTGCCGCGCGATGTGGACCGGGTTGTATATTTTCTCGCCGGCCCCGATCCCGACGTTGTCGCATCCGCCCGCCAGGCCCTCAGCGCCGAGCGCCGCGACGGGTCCGAGAAACTGGTGTACGTCATGGCCGACGATGCCCCGGACGTGGAGGGGTTGGCGCCGACCGAGTGTTTTCGCTGGCCCGCCGACGAGGACCGTCTGAAGATGGCGTTCATGAGCGCCTAGGTTCGCGACACGAGCGATGAACCGCCTGGCGCGCGAGCGCAGCCCGTATCTTCTTCAACACGCCGGAAATCCTGTCGACTGGTATGCGTGGAACGACGAAGCGTTCCAGCGGGCGCGCGTCGAAGACAAACCGATCTTCCTGTCGATCGGCTATTCCACGTGTCACTGGTGCCACGTGATGGAGCACGAGTCGTTCGAGAATGCCGAGATCGCAGCGACGTTGAACCGGGACTTCGTTTCGATCAAGGTCGACCGGGAAGAGCGGCCGGACGTTGACCGCGTCTACATGTCATTCGTGCAGGCTACGACGGGGCAGGGCGGCTGGCCGATGACGGTCTTCCTGGTCCCCGACCTGAGGCCGTTCTTCGGGGGCACCTACTTTCCGCCGACGTCGCGCTGGGGGCGCCCGGGTTTCGCCGACCTGCTCGCCGAGCTCGCCCGGGTCTGGAAAGCGGACCGTCCGCGGGTGAACGAGGCGGCCACCGAACTGACGGCCCGACTTCAGTCCGTCACCTCGGGAGCGCAGGCCGAGGCGGACGTCGGGGACGCGACCGCCCTCGACACTGCCGTCGCCCAGTTCCAGGGCGCATTCGATCGGCGCCTCGGCGGATTTGGGCAGTCACCGAAGTTTCCGCGCCCTTCCGAGCTCCTGTTCCTGCTGCGAGAGCATGCGAGAACCGGGTCGGAGCACGCCCTGCAGATGGCTGCCCAGACGCTCCGCGCGATGGCCGTGGGCGGCATGCGCGACCACCTGGGCGGCGGGTTTCACCGTTACTCCGTGGACGCGGAGTGGCGCGTTCCGCACTTCGAGAAAATGCTCTACGACCAGGCGCAGTTGGTCCTCGCCTATCTCGAAGCGGCTCAGGCGACCGGTGAAGGCTTCTACGCGTCGGTCGCGGAAGACACGCTGCAGTACGTGCTGCGCGAGATGACCAGTCCTGAAGGGGGCTTCTACTCGGCGGAGGATGCCGACAGTATTCCGCCGGAAGCGGTGAACAGCCCGAAGCCGCACAAGACGGAGGGCGCTTTCTACATCTGGACGGATGCCGAAATCGGCGACGTTCTCGGTGACGCCGCCGACGTCGCACGCCGCCGCTTCGGCATCGAGCCCGCGGGGAACGCGCCGAGCGATCCGCAGGGGGAGTTCACCGGCAGGAACCTGCTCCATATCGCGCAGACGGTTGCCGACGTCGCCACCCGCACCGGGAAGAGCGAAGCCGAGGTGATGGCGTCGCTCGCGACCGCCCGCACAAAGTTGTTCGACGTGCGTGCCCTGCGCCCTAGGCCGCACCTCGACGACAAGGTCCTGACGGCATGGAACGGCCTGATGATCGCTGCGCTGGCGCGTGCCGCGCGTGTCCTTCCCGACAGTCCCCATGCCGCCACCTACCGGCGGGCGGCGACGAAAGCGGCTTCGTTCCTCCGTGAGACTCTGTGGCGTGAGAGCGGCCCTGTGC
>JACDBQ010000637.1 GCA_013694845.1 Acidobacteriota bacterium | reverse complement strand
GGATACTCGAAGCGGCGCGGCATCACGCCGATAACCTGATATGCCTCACCGTTCAGAGTGATCGTGCGCCCGACGACGGTGGGATCAGCACCGAACCGCCGCCGCCAGAGGCCATCTGCCAGGACCGCCACACGATCGCGTCCCGCAGCTCCGTCCTCGGGCAATAGCGCGCGACCGAGCGCCGCAGGCACGCCGAGCATACTGAAGGTTTCGGCGGTGACGCGATAGGCTGGACGCGCTCCGGCATATCCCCACCAGTCAGGTTGGCGCTTAAATAGGCATACGCGGTGACCTGTTCGAGGGTCTGCGCCTGCCTCCGAATGTCCAGGTAGTCGGCGATCGGCAGTGAAAACTGGCGGCCGCCGGACTCCGTGTCGTGGCCGAACACGAACGCGACCCGCGAGGGATCGCTGTACGACAACGGCTTCCAGCTGAGCACGTTGGCGAGCGTGAAGATTGCCGACGTCGCGCCAATCCCGATCGCCAGTGTGAGCACCGCCGCCAGCGTAAAGCCGGGCGTTCGGCCCATCATTCGGATGCCGTAGCGCGCGTCGAATAGCAGTGAGCGCATGGTCAGGTTTCCTCGTTGTATGCGCGCGTCTTGTGTGGGCAGCCGGTGGCACCAGCAATCGACGATTGAGCGCACCGCCAATTGCCAATAGCCGCGGCGCCCATTCGCGTGCCACTGTTCCTCGAGATCACCGGCAATCGGCTCGTGCAAACGTGTCGGCAGTACCAGCTTCAGCAGGACTCGCGCAAGGAGCGGCGGGCGCTGGACAGTCATGGCCTTATTCCGCGCGTAACGTGATCGCCGGATCGATCCTCACCGCCCGCACTGCTGGGATGCAGGACGCCGCAGAGGCGACGATCCCAAATAAGGCGATCACCGCGGCGTAGGTGATCGGATCAAGCCTCGTCGTCCCGAACAGCAGCGTCTCGAGCAGGCGTGTCGCGACGACCGCGCCTGCGACGCCGATCAGCACGCCAACCCCTGTCATCGCGATGCCCTGCCCAAGAAACATCCTGATGATCTCCCCACGCGAGGCGCCGAGCGCAGCGCGCACGCCGATCTCGCGGGTGCGCTCGACGACGCTGCGGGCGAGAGCGCTGTAGAGCCCCGTGACCGCGAGAACCAGGGCGATGCCGCCAAACACGCTGAAGACGACAAGCGCAAAGCGGCGAGCCGCGGTGCTGCGTGACAACAGCGCGTCAAGCGATGTAAGGCGAACGACCGGTTGGGCGGGATCGACAGAGCGCACTGCCGCCCGAATGGCCGATGGCAACCCCTCCTGCGCGGTCGAGCGGATGATGAGCCAGCGAGCGGCGTCGGCGAAGAACCACTGCTGTGGCGTGATGTAGACAGCCTCTCCGTCGTCCGCCGAAAGCGACCACTGTTTCACGTCCGCAACGATGCCGACGACCGTGTAACGAGGGCCGTCGGTCGGACCGATGCGCAGCCACTCGCCAATGGCGTCGACGCCAGCAAAACGGCGGCGCGCCAGCGTTTCGCTGATGACCACCGCGAGTGGCGCACCGGCGCGGTCGCGCGCCTCAAGCGTCCGTCCCTTTCGCAGACGAACCCCCATCGTCTCAAGATAACCGGGGCTGACTGCATACCGGTAGGCACTGCTGTCGCCATTGGGATCGAGGCTTGCGTCGTACTGCGTGAACACGCCGAAGCGTTCGATCTGCCCGCAGAACGGCAACTGGCTAGCGAGTGCGGCGGCAGTCACGCCTGGGAGTACACGGGTCGCCTCGAGCACCTGGTCGAAGAACTGGTGCGACGCTTCGTTTTGCTGGAAGCGCGCGCCCGCCACCTGCACCTGCGCGGCCACAAGGTGCTCGCTGGCGAAGCCCGGCGCGATGGCGACGAACTCACGGAGGCTGCGAAACAAGAGCCCGCCACTCACCAGGAGGATGAGCGCGAGTGCCACCTCTGTGACCACGAGCGCCTGGCGCGCCAGACGATGACCGCCCGCCGAGGACCGCGTGTTCTGCTGCAACGACGACTGGAGGTTGCGGCGCAACGCCTGCATCGCCGGCAGCAGAGCGATCGCAATCCCGACAATCGTGGTAACCGCCAGTGCAAATCCGAGCGCACGCGCGTCCACGGCGATGGCCTCGACGCGTGTGAGTCCCTCAGGCGCCAGGGCGATCATCGCGTTGATGGTAATATGCGCGGCGATGACGCCGAGCACGCCGGCCGGCACCGCAATCAACAGCCCTTCGATGACGAGTTGTCGCAGCAAGCGCCACTGCCCAGCGCCGAGCGCGGCGCGCATCGCGAACTCGCGCTGCCGGTGAACGGCGCGCGCGAGCAAGAGGTTGGCGACGTTCGCGCAGGCGATGACGAGCACGAGCATGACGGCGGCGGAAAACGCCAGCAGTACGGGCCACACGCTGCGCGTCAGCTCGTCTTTGAGCGACGCGAGGGTCAGGCCGTTGCTCAGGGACGCCCACTGAACGCGCGGGAACTCCCGCAGCGGGGTGGCGGCGATGGCGTTGAAGTCGGTACTCGCCGCCTCCAGCAAGACCCCTTCACGCAAGCGTCCCACCATTCTGAGGTGATGTCCCCATTCTCTGCTATCCGTCGGCAGCGCCGGATCGTACTGGAGCGTAGTCCACACTTCGGCCGCGGGCGCCAGCACGTTCTCGAACGTCCTCGGCATCACGGCGATGACGAGGTACTGGGCGGAACCGAAGAGAATGTCGCGACCGAGGATCGAGGGGTCGGCGGCGAAGCGGCGTCGCCACAGGCCGTCGCTAAGGATGGCGACACGGGGCGCGCTCGGGGGGTCGTCGGCATCCGTGAAATCGCGGCCGAGCACAGGCGACACGCCGAGTGTGGCGAAGTAATCCGACGTGACGCGCTGCCCTTCGAGCCGCTCCGCTTCGCCGTTCTCGGCGAGGACCGGCTGCCACGCCCGAATGACGGCGAGTCGCTCGAAGGCATGGGTACGGGCCAGCAATTCGCGGTACGTTCCGAACGTGACATCGAGGCAAGAGCCATCCTGGCCGCGATCGCAGATGCTGATGATGCGGTCACTCTGGGGATAGGGCAGGGGCTGGAAGAGCGTCGGATTGACCGTGCTGAACATCGCCGCGCTGCCGCCGATGCCGATCGCGAGCGTGACAACGGCGGAGGCGGCGAAGCCCGGACTGCGGGCCATCATTCGGGCACCGAAGCGAATGTCGTGCAGGACTCCTGCCGCAGCCTTCCGCCTGAAGGCCTGAGCCACAGGTTGCTCATACCGGAAGACGTCGCCGAGTGATCGCAGGACTTCGCGGAGATATGCGGCACGCGTGAGCTTGCCGTGGCGCCACATCTCCTCGAGATCGCCGGCGATCGCTTCGTGCAGTCGCCGCGGCGCAAGCAGCCGCAATAGCACCCGGCCAACGAGAGGCGGCTTCGACTGGCTGCGCTCGCTCACTGCAGGTGGCTTCGTCACGGCATCTCCAGCTTCGGCGCGAACCCCTGCGCCATCCGCGTCAGCGCGTCGTGCGAGCGACGCAGCAATTCAAGCCCTTCGGGTTCGATGCGGTAGTAGCGCTTGCGCTTCCCGCCCCGCTGCGCCGTTGGGTCGCCGAGTGTGGACGTGACGAGCTTGCGCGTCTCGAGTCGATCCAGTGCGGTGTAGATCGCGCCGGGCGAGAGGCTTCGCCCGGTGCGCTCCTCGATTGCCTGGCGGATACGTCCCCCATAGGCGTCGTTCTGCAACTCGACGAGCGCAAAAAGCAAAAGCTGCTCGAATTCCCCGAGGTAAGTTCGCATAGTCGTCATGTAGTTAATATCAAGACGCTCGGGAAAGCAACAAAGTTCCCGACGGCTCGGTTCGCAGCAAACTGCAGCCCGCAATTGGCGTTAGACACCTTCTTGGTGCTCGGTTGAGGAGAGCGGCCGGTCGCGGCCGTCGCCGCGCTGACCGCGATCACGCTGGCGCTCGACGTCGGCGCGAACGCCGCGATGTTCGGGCTCCTCGACGTCCTGATGTTCCGCGCCGCTCACCACTTGCTCGAGCCGGACTACATCGTCGGCGTCGATGGTCTCCAGAGCTACGTTCGTTATCAGGACCTGCGAGAACAACTCAGCGCAGTGG
>JACDBQ010000615.1 GCA_013694845.1 Acidobacteriota bacterium | reverse complement strand
GCGTACGCGATCGCGTAGTTGGAGTCTTTCTCGATGGCTTGCTCGAAATATTGAACTGCGCGATTGGCGAGAAATCGACCCTTGGCCGGGAAGGATGTCATCGTGTGCCGGCCCCGAAGGTAGAGATCGTAGGCCTCGAGGTTCGTCTCGTACCGCCGCCTGCCGGGGCTGAGCTTCAGCCGCAGGCTGTTGACGATGCCGTTGGAGATCTCGTCCTGGATGGCGAACACATCGGTCAGCTTGCGATCGAATCGGTCCGACCAGGGGCGGGAACCATCGCGGACCTGAACCAATGCGACGGTGATCCGCAACCGGTCGCCGGCGTGCAGGACGGAACCTTCGACAAGGTAATCAGCCCCGAGCTCCTTGCCGGCCTCAACCGCATTCAACCGCTTACCTTTCAGGGCAAACGAGGACGTCCGCGAAGGTACTGTCAGCCCTTCGATGACCGAGAGGTTGCGGATGATCTCGTCGGTGAGACCGTCAGCGAAGTAGTCGCTGGCTGGATCGCGATCCTGATTCTCAAAGGGTAGGACAGCGACGGTGACGGGGACCGTACCAGGCCGCGCCCACCACCAGGCCGCGCCCGCCGCAATCGCAACCGCAGTCAGCCCAGCGGCAACCCATGCCATCCAGCCGGAGCGGATTTTCCCGACCGGTTGCCCGACCGGTTGTGCGATCAGGCGCTGTCTAAGAACCGGTCTGTAGCCCCCCTTCGGCAGCTCGATGATCAACGGATCCTGGCTCCCTTCGGCCGCATAGTACTTGTCGAGGCGCGCCCTGAGCCGCATGGCCTCGGTCCGCACGATGCCGTCCAATTTGGGGTCGTAGCCCGGATCGCGGCCGAACACCTCGACGGCGATTACCGATTCTTTCAGCTCGCTGTCCCTGCCTTCCAGATGCCGCTCGACCAGGAATCGAAGGAACTGGGTCTGCCGGTCGTTCCGCGAGAATCCGGCGCTCGCAAGCACGAGCTCCAGTTCCCGCCGAACCGCTTCTCTCCTGGACTCCTCAGTCTCCACAACTCAGCATATGCCTGATTTTTTGGCGCGTTCAACTGTTCTTCAACCCGTTTTCTACCCCCTGCCACTTGCGCTCAATTCCGGGGCGGAGGATGTTCAGCCGCATGCCGCGAACGGGAGCGAGGTCTCTCCGATGTCGCGTCAATGGGGAGGGCATAGTGAAAATCCGTCTCACCGGCTGCATGGTGGCTGCGACGCTCGTGATCTGCGGCAACTCTGGCGTGTTCAGCCACACACGCGAGACGTACACCATCACCGATTCGGGAGCGTTCGGAGGGACCGACAGCTCTGCGAATACCATAAATGCGTCGAGCCAGGTTGTCGCCGGGGGCTGGACCAGCATCGGTCCCGGTCTCGCAGGCGTTCCAGCCCCCATCGTGGCCGATCCGCAAGGAACAGGCACTCTGTTCACCGGCTCATTTGGCAAAGGTGTTCGCAAGTCCACCGATAATGGTCGTACTTGGTCCAGCGTCAACACCGGACTGACCAACCGCTCCGTCGGCGCACTCGCCATGGACGCGTCCGGACCGCAGACTGTGTATGCCGGGACCTCCGAGAATGGTGGTGTGTTTAAAACCACCGACGGCGGAGCCACGTGGCAGTCGGTAGGGACTTCAGGGGTCGTCTTCGACCTTGCGGCGGACCCAAACCGTCCGGGCGTCGTCTACGCCGGACTCCTCGCCGGGATCAGGAAGACCAGTGACGGGGGAGCCACGTGGGCGACCGTATTTACGGGACCATCTCCCATTTCCAGTATCACCGTCGATCCGAGCGATTCGGATACCCTCTACGCCGCGAGCGTCGGAGGCGGCGCTCTCAAAAGCGTTGACGCCGGGGGGCGCTGGTCTCCCATGTCTGCCCTGACGCCGAGGGTCGTATGGGATGTTGCCGTTGATCCAGCCGATAGTCAGGTGCTCTATGCCGGCACGAACAATGACGGCGTCTGGAAGAGCACCGACGCAGGCGCCACATGGCAGCGTCTGGGCCCGGACGACTTCCCCGTTGTCTTCTCCCTCGCGATCGCTCGTTCGCCCGAACATACTGTTTACGCCGGCACGGCAGGCGGCGGCGTGTGGCAGAGCGTTGATGGCGGTTCGAGCTGGCAGCCGACAGGTCTCGCCGGTGGCATGGTCCTCTCGCTCGTCATAGATTCCGCCAGGGTTCTATATGCAGGGACGGATCTCGCCGGCGCGCAGGTGTCCTACGATCTTGGCGCAACCTGGAGCGATCTGGACCCCGGCCTCAGCGGCGCGCGTAGCTTCGTCTATGGGCTCTCGATTGACCCAGCCAACAACGAGAAGATCTTCGGCAGCACCAACCAGAGCGGTCTGATCGCGTCGCAGGATGGCGGCGCGACGTGGGCTGTCGCTGGAGTGGGCTTCGCGAGTTTTTCAGCTCGGCAGGTCGCCTTCGATCCATCAAACTCCCAGCGGATCTACGGCGGTTCGTTCTTCGCGGGTGGGTTGTTCAAGAGCGACGATGGCGGTCTTTCCTGGTCACGGCGCTACTTCGGGTCGGCCGCTGTATACGTATGGGCGCTGGCGGTGGATGTCTCGAGCCCTAATGTTGTCTACGCCGGCACCAACGGTGACGGACTATTCAAGAGCACCGATTATGGCGACACGTGGACCGCGATCGGCAGCGGGCTGCCGCGCCCTCAGGTGCAGTACATCACCATTGATCCGTCCAACACTGACCGCGTGTTTGTCGCCAACGTAACCGGCGTCTTTTTCTCCGATAACGGCGGAGACACTTTCACCCAGGTTTTGAACAACCCGGCCTGGACTATTACGATCGACGCCACTCTGCCGTCCACGGTATATGCCACCACCAGAACGAATGGCGTATTCCGGAGCTTCGATGGGGGGGCCACCTGGCACGAAATCAGCGCGGGCCTGACAACTCCCAGCTCGCGCATCATGGGGCGAAATGCCCCCGTCATTATCGATCCCACCAATCCGCAGACGCTCTACGTGGGGAGCGAAGGTGGCGGCGTCTTCAAGAGCAACGACGGCGGCGAACAGTGGTCGGCGGTGAACGCTGGCCTCGACAACCTGTCTGTGTACGGGCTTGTCATGGACCCGAGCAATCCCAACATCCTCTACGCGGCCGGCCCGAACGGTGTGTACAAGACGCTCACCGGCGGCGAGCCCTTCGTGCAGCAGCCGGTGAGTTTCGCGGTGGCGGCAGAGAACTTTGCCGAGGGTGGACAGGGCTGCTGGGAGGGACCGTTCCAGTGCGGCGGCGGATATCACGATGAAACCACCGGCAACTGGGGCGACGCACAGGTGCGCCCGGGTACGGACGTGGACCTCTGGTACGACGATGGGGGGATCGTCATCGGCGGGCTCGATGGCTCCGAGTGGGTCACCTTCCCCATCAACGTGCCAGAGAGCGGCCACTACACCGTGACGTTTCGCACCGCGAGTCCCGTGGACCGACCGGCTGGTAGCGGCGAGATCAATGTCGGAATCTACGGCGTCGACGGAAGCTGGGTCGGGAATCAACCCGTGCCGGTCACCGGCGGTCCCGGCGAGTGGCACACCTACGTGACCTGGAATGCGCCGAGCACGATCTATCTCCCCGCTGGACCGCAAACGCTGACGATGTGGGCGGCGGGCGGGTGGTACAACGTGCGCAACATGACCTTCACGCTTGAGGGGGGCCGGTGATAACTCCATCCGCAATAACAGTCCGTCGAACCGGTTGCGTGTTGGGCGCGGCGCTCGTGCTCTGCGCCAGCTCAGGCGTCCGCAGCCAGTCACGCGAGACCCACACGATCCTCACCTGGGCAAGGACTCCGGACAATGCGTACGGACCTACCTTGAGCATTCCGCGTGCGATCAGCGCGTCGGGCCAAGTCGTCGGGTCCGTGAGTTTCGCGGGTCAGGAGGAGGATCCTCGCGCCTTCCTGTTTAGCCCAATCACGCCGACGCCGGTTCCGGGCGCCCCGGTAGCGGTGCCGGGGCAAATCGAAGCGGAGAATTATGACCAGGGTGGCGCGGGAGTGGCGTATGCGGACCTGACCGCAGGCAACAGCGGCGGGGAGTATCGAACCGACGATGTGGACATCGAGCGGGTCGAGGGCAGCGCAAACGCCTACAACATCGGCTGGATGGCCGCGGGAGAGTGGCTACAGTACACGGTTGACGTGGGCACGACCGGCAGCTACACGGTCGAGGCGGGCGTCGCGTCCCCCGGCGACGGCGGGACCTTCCACCTCGAAGTGAATGGGGCAAATTCCGGTTCCATCCACATCCCGGACACCGGCGGGCAGCAATGGCAGAAAGTCACGACCACCCTGACGCTCGAGACGGGGGTGCAACAGCTGCGCGTCGTGCTCGACACCAACGGATCGACCGGCGCGGTGGGCAATCTGGATTACCTGCGGCTCACCCGTGGGTCCGGGTCCTCACCGAACCCCGTGGGTTTCACGGTGGAGGCAGAGAGTTTCGCGGATGGTGGACAAGGCTGCTGGGAGGGCCCCTTCCAGTGCGGCGGCGGCTACTACGATGAGACGCCCGGCAACTGGGGAGACGCCCAGGTGCGCCCCGGCACCGATGTCGATCTGTGGTACGACGACGGGCGGATCGTGATTGGCGGGATCGGTGGCCTCGAGTGGGTCACGTTTGCGGTCAACGTGCCGCAGAGCGGCC
>JACDBQ010000594.1 GCA_013694845.1 Acidobacteriota bacterium | reverse complement strand
CTCCGGAGGGTCACTGGACGGATCTGCAGTGGCAGTCCCATCAGCGCCGCGGCGCGCTCGGCGATCTCCACCCAGGTGGCCTGCCCCGAGTTGACACAGTGATAGATACCGGCCGGGGCGTCCCGTTCGAGGAGTGACCTGACGGCGCGGCTGATGTCGGGTGTATAGCTTGGGGAGACAACCCGATCGACAAACACCGGCACCTCATCGCCCCGGCGGATCGTGTCGATGATCGTGCCGAGACTGCCTCGTCTTCCGCCGCCAGCAGCCGGGGGGCCGAAGAGGCTCTCGACCCGCAGCACGTAGGCACGCGGCGCCTCGAGGGCGAACCAGTCGCCCAGTAACTTCGACGCCGCATAGACCCCGCGCGGGTTCGCCCGGGCCTCCTCGGTGTACGGGACGTCGGTCTCACCGTCGAAGACGAAGTCGGAACTGAAGTGCACCAGAGCGGCGCCAGTCGCTGAGGCAGCGCGGGCGAGCGTGCGGACGGCGAACGCGTTCACCCGCAGCGCCAGTTCCGGCTCGTCTTCCGCCGCGTCCACATTGTTGTAGGCGGCGCAGTTGACGATGAGGCCTGGGTGATGCGCGGCCATGACCGCGTGCACCGCGTGCTCGTCAGTGACATCAAGTGCAACCCGGTTCAGGACGATCACTTCGTGGTCCTGCGCGAACTCCCGTGCAACGGCTCCGCCGAGAAGCCCGCGACCGCCCGCAATCACCACCCGCATCAGGCCGAGAGCGCCTCACCGAGCGCCGCTACCACCGCGTGCTGCTGCTCGAATGTCAGTTCCCCGTAGATTGGCAGCGCCAGTGTCGTCGCGGCGGCGTCTTCCGCATGCGGAAAGTCTCCGCGGGCGTGGCCCAGTGACGCAAAGCATTCCTGGAGATGGAACGGCACCGGGTAATAGATCTCGGTGCCGATGCCCTGGTCGGTCATGGACGCGCGAACACGATCCCGCTGTGGGACACGGACAACGTATTGATTGAAGATATGCCGGTAGCCGGGGATCTCACGTGGAAGGGCGACGTTCTGCTGCAGACCCTCGGCGAGAAAGAGCTCGTCATAGCGGAGCGCAGTCGCGCGGCGGGCCTCCGTCCAGTCGTCGAGGTGGGGCAACTTGACGCGCAGCACGGCGGCTTGCAGGGCATCCATCCGGAAATTGCCGCCGATCCGCTTGTGGAAATATTTCGGTTCCGCCCCGTGATTCCGAAGCAGCTTCAACTCGTGCGCAAGCGCCGAGTCGTTGGTCGTCACCAGGCCCGCATCGCCGAACGCCCCGAGATTCTTGCTCGGGAAAAACGAGAAGCACCCAGCGGCGCCGAGCGTGCCCGCGGCCCGGCCGTGTTGTTCCGCGCCGATGGCCTGGCAGGCATCCTCGATCACCGGGACACCGGTTTCACGCGCGATCTCGAGCAGCGCCTCCATGTCAGCCATCTGGCCGTAGAGGTGGACGGGCACGATCGCTTTCGTTCTCGGCGTCACCGCGGCCCGGACCGATGCCGGATCGACGTTGAACGTCGCCGGATCGATCTCGACGAGCCTGGGCGTGGCGCCAACCCGCGCGATGCAACCCGCGGTCGCAAAGAACGAGAACGAGGGGGTGATCACTTCGTCGCCCGGACCGATGCCGAGCGCCATCAGCGTCGCCAGGATGGCGTCCGTGCCTGACGACATGGTGACCGCGTGAGACACGCCCATCGCGCGCTCCAGCGCGCGTTCGAGCGCGTCGACCTCGGGCCCGAGGATGAATCGCTGGCTGTCGCACACCCGGGTGATGGCCCCAAGAAGCTCGTCGCGGAGCGGACGGTACTGCGCCTCCAGGTCCAGCAGCGGCACGGCGAGCCGGGTCTTCATCGGACGATGATTTCCGGCGCACCCCAGAGCGCATGGTCGTTCCGGGGATCGTCCCCTTTTCCTTCAGGGCTGGTGTTGGTGTTGAAGATCAGCTCGACCTCCTCGCCGGCGTAGGCGGACAAGTCGACCCACACCTGGATCCATTTGCGGTCGCCCGGATTCGAAAACGGGTTGACGTGCTGAGTGAAAAGCGGATCGTAGGTGCGGCTGTCCGACACGCCGAAACGGAAGAGGACGCCGTCTCCTTCCTGAGTCCACGACTCCGGTTTGGTCCCCACCGACACTCTCAGCCAGGCGTCGTCCGGGATCCGGACCTTGTAGATGAGCCGGGAGGTCGGCACGGTGTAGATCGCCTGTTTCTTCTCCCCGTTCAGGTCCGCCTCGATGACCTGAAACGTCGCGCTTTCCGGACGTTTCTGAGCCGATTCGAAGAGCGGAATGAGTTGCACCGCCGGCGCGCTGCTGCCGCGCCTTAACAGCCACCATCCACCTGCGAGCAGTACGACCGCCAGAGCGACGGCCAGGGCCGCGCGATTACCCTTCATGAATCCTCCGCTGAAATTTGACCAGATATTATTGCCGGGAAACGGGACACTAGCCTCTTCTTTCCTTGACCGCCGCCCTGGTCTCGCGGTCGGCTTCGCGACGTTTGATCGTCTCGCGTTTATCGTGGGTCTGCTTGCCTTTCGCCAGCGCGAGCGCGACCTTCACGTGGCCGTTCTTGAAGTACAGACGCGTCGGGACGAGTGTCATGCCCTTCTCGACCGTCTTGCCGATCAACTTCCGGATCTCCTGCCGGTGCAGCAGCAGCTTTCGTTTCCGCGTCGGCTCGTGGTCGGAGTAGCCGCGGTGGCTGTACGCGTTGATGTGGACGTTGTAAAGCCAGACCTGCCCGTCTTCGAGCCGGGCGAAGCTGTCGCGCAGGTTGGCGGAGCCCTCGCGGATCGACTTCACCTCCGTGCCGACGAGGACGATCCCGGCCTCGAACGTTTCGATGATGTGGTAGTCGTGAAACGCCTTGCGGTTCTCGGCGATGTTCTTCTGCGCTTCTTCGCGCGCTGTCTTAGCCATGGACCTGTGCCAGTCTGGCGGCGAGCTTCACCGCCTCGATCATGCTCGACGGATCCGCGATCCCTTTGCCGGCGATGTCGAACGCCGTCCCATGATCGACCGACGTGCGGATGATCGGCAAGCCCAGCGTGACATTCACCGCCTTGCCGAACGCCGCCATCTTCACCGGGATCAGTCCCTGGTCGTGGTAGCAGGCCACGATCACATCGAACTCGCCACGGATGGCGCGGATGAAAATCGTGTCCGCGGGAAAGGGCCCGCGCACGTCGACTCCGCGGGCTGCGCACGCCTTCACCGCCGGCCGGAGGACGCGCTCGTCTTCGAGCCCGAGCAGACCGTTCTCGCCGGCATGCGGATTCAGACCCGCGAGACCCAGTCGTGGCACCTTGAAGCCGAACCGGGGCAGGTCGGCCGCAGTCAGAGCGATTACCTCCTCGATCAATACCTGGGTGATCGCCGCGGCGACATCCCCCAGCGGTATGTGCACCGTCGCAAGGACGACGCGCAGCGTGTCCGAGTGAAACATCATCACGCCACGCGGCGCTCCGGTGAGATGCGCGAGCAGATCCGTGTGCCCTTTCCACGGCAGGCCCGCGGCCGCGAAAGCCTCCTTGTTGATGGGAGCCGTCGCGATGGCGGCCACACGATGGTGACGGGCGTCCTCGACCGCGCGAAGGATGGCGTCGTAGGCGGCGCGGCCGGCTTCGGCTGTGACCCGGCCTCGGACGAACGTCGAGACTTCGGTTGGCGTCGCCGGTCCATAGATGATCGGTTCGCAGATTGCCGCGACGTCCGGGTGCGCCGCCGCTGCCAGCGCGATCTCAGGCCCGATGCCCGCCGGATCACCCGCCGTGACGGCGATACGGGGACGCGCGCTCACCGCTTGCAGGACCCGCAGCCGCCCGAGCCGCAGGAACCACAACCCGGGCCACTGGGATTACTGCAGCCGCCGCCTTCGTCGGCGCATCCGCCGTGCTTCACGCCCTTGCCGTTGGGCAGCTCGTAGCGAAGGCAGCACTTCAACCGTCCGCACATCCCCGAGAGTTTGGAAGGATTGAGGCTGAGATTCTGCTGCTTGGCCATCTTGATCGAAACCGGCTCGAACGACGTCAGCCATGTGGTGCAGCAGAGCGGCCGGCCGCAGGCGCCATAGCCGCCGAGCATCCGGGCCTCGTCGCGCGCGCCGATCTGGCGCATCTCGATTCGTACGCGAAAATGCGCGGCCAGGTCGCGAACCAGTTCGCGAAAATCCACGCGCCCTTCGGCGGTGTAATAGAAGATGAGTCGCGATCCATCGAAAAGCTGTTCGACGCGCGCCAGCTTCATCGGCAGCTGGCGCTCCCGGATTTTCAACAAGCCGATCCGATGAGCCTCCTGCTCGCGCTGATCGTGCTTGAACCGCGCGACGACATCCTCTTTCGTGGCGCGCCGCACCACCTGCGCCTCCGGTACCGGCGCAGTCTTGCGTTCGAGCAGCGCGTGGATCTTCCGGGTCACCGTGCCGAGCGCGGGGCCCTCTTCGGTCTGCACGATGACCTGCTCACCCGGAAGGGGCGTGCCGCCGAAAGGCATCGCGCCAGCTTCCGCCGCATCGAGATCCAGGTCCGGCAACAGAAACGAGTGGGTCCGGCCGATCGGCGAGAACTTCACGGTGACGAACGGCCGGGCCGCGCGATCGGTCATCGGGACGCCCTGGCGCGAGGAAGATCGAGCGTCATGGGGCTAGACCTGGAAGGCGAGCCAGTCGGCGACGATCTTGGGACTCGCGTTGCGGTCGAGGGCATCGAGGGCGCGATCCACGGCGGCGAATCCCCCCAGGATCCTGTCGTTGTCGAACGACCGGAGGAGCCGTTGGAGCGTCGCCTTCAGGTCGGCGTTCGCGAGCGCGCGCTCGTCGGCGCGTGCACCAAGGATTCCCAGGTCGCGCAGGATCGTCGCGACCGCCCTCAAGCTCTGCGCCAGCGCGTCACGGTCCACCTTGCCACGTCCCCCTCCCGGCAGCCCGGTCGCGCCCATGATCCGGCGGGCCGGTGGCGGATGGTCTGCCACCGCTTCGAGGAGCTGCAGGGCGGCGCGTCGGGCCTCGACGAATTGCTCCGTGGCTCCCTCGAGCGCTCGGCCGGGACTGCCGTCGGCAAAGGCGGCAGCCGCGTGGGCGTCCGCGTCGGTGTAGTCATGTGACCGCCTCAACACGCCGGCGACGTCGGTCGGGGCCAGCCGTCCAAAGCGAAGTCGCCGGCATCGTGAGCGGATCGTCGGCAGCAACACCTCCGGCAGAGAAGTCACCAGGACGAATGTCGTGCCATTGGGCGGCTCTTCCAGGGTTTTCAGCAGCGCATCCTGCGCCCCGGGGACGACCTGCTCGGCGTCATCAATGATCACGACGCGTCGCCGACCTTCGAAGGGGCGGTAGGCGGCCCGTTCGATCACATCGCGAATCGCCTCGATCTTGATCGAGCCCGAGTCGCCTGGCTTGACGATGACGACATCGGCATGAACGCCTCGCGTGATGCGCCGGCACGATGCGCACTCGCCGCAGGCATCCGCGTCCCTCCCATCGTCGGCGTTCAGAGGGGCCAGGCAGTTGACGAGCTGAGCCAGCGCGAGTGCGGCCATGCGTTTGCCCACCCCCGAAGGCCCGGCAAAGATCAGGCTTGGCGGAAGAGTGCCTCGCAACGCGGCGCGCGCGATGCGGGGCTTCAGCTGGTCGTGTCCGGCGATATCGCGAAAGGGCATTCGCGATGCGATCGTATCACTGGCGGGGTGCGGAGTGCGGAGTGCGGGGTGCGGGGTGCGGGGTCCGGGCTCTGGGCTTTGGGCTTTGGGCTTTGCCGTTTGGCGTTTGGCGTTGGCGTTTGGGCAAAAGCCTAGAGCCCAAAGCCCAAAAGCCTGACCGCCCGACAGTCTGCCCTACTCGCCTCCGCCCGGCTTTTTGGGCTCGGGCTTTTTCTTCTCGTCTTTCTTGTCCTTGTCCTTGTCCTTGTCGTCGTCTTTTTTGTCACCTTTGAAGACGCGGGACCAGAAGCCGCGCTTCTTCTTGGGGTCTTCGGCCTTGGGCGAGGCTGGCTCCTCGCCCGGGCGTGCCGTCGGGGCGGCTGGGCTGCCGGGGACCGATCCAGTCGTGCGGGCCGGGCCCGGGGCGGGCAGACCCACATCTTCAGCCGAAACCGGCCGGGAATCGTCTCCGCCGCCGAATACGCCCGCGAGGCGATCGAGCATGGACGGGGCCGTGTGGAGCGGGCACACGGAGTTCGGCTGTGTGCCTTTGACGAAGAACTCGGTGTAAATCATCGAACGAGTCTCGACGAAGCCGTCCCGTGCGACGACCTCGACCCGGTCGCAGCCGCCGTTCGGTAGCCGGCCCGAGACCCGGCAGACATTCACGCCGACCACGTCGGGCGGCCGCTCGAACCACTCGCTCTTGTGGCCCCTGGTCGCCGACTTCATGAAGTTGGCCCAGATGGGAACGGCGAGCTCGCCACCGTAGCCGTTGGCGATGATCGTCTGCGGCTGGTCGAACCCGATCCAGACGCCGGTTACCACACGGGGCGTGAAGCCGACGAACCACGCGTCCACGTAGTCGTTGGTCGTACCGGTCTTACCGGCGGCCGGGAGGGTGAATCCGACCTGGCGCGCGCGGTAGCCGGTGCCGTGGTTCACGACGTCGGACAGCATGCTCGACATCAGGTATGCCGTGCCGCGGGTGATCGCCTGCCGCACCTTCGTTTCCGCCAGGTAGAGCACGGTGCCTTCGCTGTCTTCGACGCGGCGGATCAGTGTCGCTGGCCGCACCATTCCTTCAGCCGCAAACGCGGCGTACGCCGACGTCATGGCCAGCAAGGTGACGTCGCTCGTGCCGAGCGCCATGGAGGGGACGCTCGGCGGCGTGCCCATGTTCAACTTCTCCGCATAGCCGACGGCTTTGGCGATCCCGACCGAGTTCAGGAGCTGCACCGCCGCGCGGTTACTGGACGTGCGGAGCGCCGTACGCAGCGTCATCGAGGTCGCACTGGAGTGCTCGTCTTCCGGGACCCAGGCGCCTTGCAGCGTCTGGATGGGATCGTCGAGCCGGGTAATCACAGTCGCCGGACTGTAGCCGGCTTCGAGGGCTGCCGCGAATACGAACGGCTTGAAGGCCGAGCCGGACTGCCGCTTGGCCTGGGTGGCGCGATTGAAGCGGCTTTCGTTGAAGTCGCGTCCGCCAACCATTGCGAGCACATGGCCGGTGGAGGGATCGAGAGAAACCAGCGCCCCCTGCAGATAGGCTGTCTGCTGACCGTCCTTTGGCGCTCCTTGCGCCTTGCGCGTCGGGTATTTGAAAGCTCTCCGTGACTCGATCTCGACGAGCCCCTTCTCGACCAGCAGTTCGGCGGTGCGCTGAAGATCGGAATCGAGAGTGGTGTAGACC
>JACDBQ010000587.1 GCA_013694845.1 Acidobacteriota bacterium | reverse complement strand
GGATCACACCCAGCGACGTCGTCAAGGTGCTCGACTTCGGTCTCGCCAAAGCGCTCGCGTCGTCAAGCGCGAGCGCGACGGCCGACGATGCGCTCTCCTCGGCGCACGGTGCCAACTCTCCTACCTTCACCGGCCTTCGCCAGGGCTACGGCGAGGCGGGCACTGAGCTTGGAACGATTCTCGGCACCGCTGCCTACATGGCACCGGAGCAGGCGCGAGGCAAGGCAGTCGATCGGCGAGCCGACATCTGGGCGTTCGGGGTTGTGCTGTTCGAGATGCTGACCGGCCAACGCCTGTTCGCAGGTGAGAGCGTCTCGGACATCATCGCCGCGGTGCTGACGAATTCCAGTGGTGCAGCCGCCATTTCTCCCCGGTTGGCGAGGACGACCTCGACCTGTACCTGAGCACCGGGCGCTGGCACAAGCCGAAGCCCGGCATGATCCTGGCGTTTTACAACGGTTATCGTGACAACTATGACGTCATCCTTCCACTGCTCGAGCGTCACGGTTTCGTGGGCTGGTTCTTTCCAAGCAGTGGATTCATCAGCACCCCTCCCGCGGAACAGTTGGCGTTCGCAGCCCGACATACGCTGCGAACAGTGCCGAACGAATATCCGGACGGCCGATACGCGCTCAGCTGGAGCGAGTTGCGCGAACTCGACCGCGCGCATGTAGTTGCGAGTCATACCCGAAACCACGCGCGTCTCTCTCTTACGGACACGGACCAACTCCAGGGAGAAATACTCGGATCTCCACAGGATTTCGAAAAGAATCTGGGCCATCCCGTGCGGGCGTTCGCATCGCAGTCCGGAGCCGCGTATGGCGAACAGCCTGCGGCCGATCGCCTGATCGAGGCAGCGGGATATCAGTTCGTGTTCTCGAACCTGAAGATCCAGCGGCTGCGCGACCGCCCCGGTTCAGGCAGGGGTTAGTAACCAAGGGGAGCCATCGCCGATGTCGCACGGGAATCCCTACGGCTGGCGTTACTACGGTCAGCAGCGTCCGCCGTTCGCGGCAGAGCCGGACCCTGGCCAGGAATCCGCGTGGGACTATCCGCGACCACCCCGGATCGAGCCGGACGTCCGTGAGGTGGTCGTCCGGGCCGCAGGCGTCGAGGTGGCGCGCACCCGTCGCGCGCAGCGCGTCCTCGAGACGGCGAGTCCCCCGACCTTCTACATTCCGCGCGACGACGTCGCGACCGAGTACTTGCAGCCAGCGCCGGGCTCATCCGGTTGCGAGTGGAAGGGCGCGGCGCGATACTGGACCGTGTCGGTGCCAGCTGTCCTGCTGAGCGCGGTCGGCTGGTCCTACGACGAACCGCAGCCTCCATTCGACGCCATCCGGAATCACCTTTCGTTCTACCCGGGACGAATCGAGTGCTACGTGGCGGGGACCCGGGTGCTGCCACAAGCGGGGGGGTTCTACGGAGGCTGGATCACGCCAGAGGTTGTCGGTCCCTTCAAAGGCGACCCTGGTTCGAGCGGATGGTGAGGGTTGACCGTCGATTGGGCTAGACTTTGGCTTCACTCGGACATCCTATGACCGTCATTGCACAAGCCGGCGTCCCGCGTCGAGTGGCCGTCACCACCGGCCAGCACTTCTACGTCCGCATTGCGGCCGCTTGCGTCGCGGTCGCGGTGATTGGATTCGCTCCGACCTATTGGCTGCCGCTGGTTCGCGGCACCCTCAACGTCCCGCCAATCGCCCACGTGCACGCCGCGGTCTTCTATGGGTGGACGCTGCTGTTCCTGGTCCAGACCTGGCTTGTCGACAACCGGAGGTTCACCCGCCACCGTGAGTGGGGCGTGTTCGGGGTCGCACTGGCGACGACGATGTGTTTCGTCGGGATGGCGGCCGCCATCACCAGTCTCAAACAATCGACGGCCGACGGGTTCGGCGCCGCGGTCCAGGCATTCACGATCATCCCGGTTTCGGGCATCGCATTTTTCGCGGTGCTGTTCACAATCGCACTGCTCAAGGTCAAGCAGCTCGAGATTCACAAGCGACTCATGCTCGTCGCCACGGTCTCGTTGCTGCAGGCAGCGGTTGGGCGATGGTTTCTGATTTTTCTCGCGCCGGTGTCACTTGGCGGCGGACCGGTCGGCCCACCGCCTGTCTTTGTCACAATCATGCCCGGCCTGGTGTCAGACCTGTTGATCGTCGCCGCCATGATCCACGACCGCAAGACCATCGGCCGCGTTCACCCCGTTTACTGGGTCGCCGGCGGCGCGCTGGTCGCCCTTCAGGTGCTGCGCGTGCCGCTCAGCAAAACCGCTGCGTGGACACAGATCGCCAACTGGCTCTTGACGGTATCCCTGTAGGACAGCCCGCCGAGGATGTCCGACGACTGCGTCTACCGAAGCGCACGACCGGACGAGATCCCGACAGCGGTCGTGACAATACCGGGACGGACTAGTCCTG
The DNA here is from genome assembly GCA_013694845.1 of Acidobacteriota bacterium. Classification (GTDB taxonomy): domain Bacteria; phylum Acidobacteriota; class Vicinamibacteria; order Vicinamibacterales; family 2-12-FULL-66-21; genus JACDCA01. The sequence continues at coordinate 9,169 of JACDBQ010000587.1, read as the reverse complement.
GCAGACGGGACAGTAGAATGTCGATCGACCGGCCTGCGTCTGGCGCTTGATCACGCCGCCGCAGCGGGCGCGTCGGCAGGGCTTGCCCTCGCGGTCGTAGACGCGGAACCGAGAGGAGCGATACGACGCCGAATCGAGCGTGCGCGCGACGGCTTCCGTGAGCACCTGCGTGATGGCCGACGTCAAACGGTGCGCGGACGCGCGAGGGGTGCCGCCTGGTGTGACGATCGTCGATGCGCGCCGGCGGGGCGACAACCCGGCGCGATGCAGCGCTTCGCTGACGTAGATGTTGCCCAGTCCGGCGACGACGCGCTGGTCGAGCAAGGCGGCTTTGAGTGAGGTCTTTTTCCCCTTGCACGCTCGCGCCAGCGCCAAGGCGTCGAACGATGGTGAGAGCGGCTCCGGTCCGAGCCTGGAAAGGGCTGGATGGTTCGCCAGCGCCGCGCGCGACAGCAGATTCATGAGCCCGAAACGCCGCGGATCGTTGTACGCGATGGTTGCTCCAGACGACATGTGAAAGACAACGTGGTCGTGGCGGTCGACTGGGGCGGGCTGCCCGGTCGTCGATCCGACGCCTCCTTCGACTGGAACGTCGATGCGGAAGGAGCCGGACATACCAAGGTGGATGAGCAACGTTTCGCTCGACGACAGCGTCGCCAGCAGGTACTTCGCCCGTCGCGACAACGCGACCACCGTCTGCCCTGTGAGGCGGATCCTGAAGCGCCTGGGAAATGGCTGGCGCAGATCCGGCCGCCGGATCTCGACCTCGTCAAAGCTCGCATCCGTCATCCACGGTCCGAGGCGGCGACGGATCGATTCGACTTCGGGGAGCTCAGGCAACGCTTCAGCATAGCAGCCGGCTCCGGTGCGATCGATAGTGCAAAGGCCGTCAGTCCGCGCGCATGGCGATGACCGGCGCGATGCGCATCGCGCGACGGGCGGGCACGTAGCTGGCCGCGAGAACGGCGGCCAGCGTAATGAGCATGACGCCACCGAGCGCGATCGGATCGGACGGCACCACGCCAAACAACATGCCTTCGAGCCAGTGAGTGAGGCCGAGCGCGGCCGAGAGGCCGAGTGCGATGCCCGGCACGGCAAGCGCGACGCCCTTGCCGAGCACGAGCCGCAGGACGTCTGTTGACTCGGCGCCGAGCGCGAGGCGGATGCCGATTTCACGCGTGCGTTCGCCGACCAGATACGAGATCAACCCGTAGATGCCGAGCGTCGCGAGAATCAATGCGGCCACGCTGAAGGCGCCAATCAGCGTCAGGCTGAATCGCCGTCCCGCGAGCGCTCGATCGAGGGCCTCTTCCACGGTGCGGAGTCGAATAGGCAATTCGGGATCCGCTTCGCGAACGACCTGCCGCACCGTCGGCGCGAGCGACGACGACATCTCCGACCGCACGACCAGGGTGAAGTGCGAGGCCATGCGCTGTTTGTAGTACCCGTAGAAGATTGGACCGGGCCCGGTCTCCGGCGTCACCTCGCGCACATCGCTGACGATGCCGACGACGCGGAAACCGCGCAGGTCGCCGTCCATGTTCCCGAACTGAATGAAGCGGCCAATCGGATCCTGGTTCGGCCACTTGGCCGTGGCCAGCGATTCGCTGACCAGCGCCACATGCGGCGCATCGGCGCTGTCCGTCTCTTCAAACAACCTGCCTCGGATCAGCCGGATCCCGATTGTCTGGAAGTAGCCCTCGCTGGCAATTCGATACGCGGCTAGACCCTGGCGTGCCTTGATCTCGGGACCGAGCTTTTCGAGATCGGCAAACGTCTGCAGCTCGTCGACCCGGGTCATCTCGGTGAACTGCCCGTTGGGAAACCACCCGGTGCCGAGCGGGTGCGCATCCACGAGGCCGGCGTTCTGCACGCCAGGCAAGGCGCGAAGGCGGGCGAGCAGTTCCTCCTGAACCGCTTTGCGCCGCTGTTGAATGGCAGCATCGGGCGAAAAGGTCCATTGGGTGTCGACGAGCAGCGCGTCCTCGGTGCGAAATCCAGGATCCACCGCCATCAGCTTGATGAAGCTGCGCGTGAGCAGGCCCGCGCCGGCCAGCAGAATGATGGTCAGCGCTATCTGCGCCACGCTGAGCGACTGGCGGATACGTTCGCTCCTTCTGCCCCCTGGCATCGTCCGCGTGTCTTCAGCCAGTGCTTCTCGTACGTCAGGCCTCGACGTCCGCAGAGCCGTCGCGAGACCCAGCGCCATGGCGGTGAAGGCCGCGACGAGCACGGCAAACAGCATTGCGGTCATGTCCACGTCGACATTCTGAATGCGAGGGACGTTCGCGGGCTGCAGCGCGACCAGCGTGCGGACGCCGCCGACAGCGATGATCAACCCCGTGGCGGTGGCGGCGAATGCCAGGACGACGGCCTCAGCAAGCAATTGACGTGCAATGCGGCCTCGACCGGCACCAACCGCAAGCCGCACCGCCAACTCGCGGCGCCGGGTCGATGCGCGCGCGAGCTGCAGGTTCGACACGTTGAGGCACGCAATCACGAGCAGAACCACGGAGGCACCGAAGAGCAGGAGCAACGTCGGCCGCGCGGTGGCCGTCATCTGCTCGCGGAGGGGAACAGCTGTCGCGTCCGACATCCAGGTACCCTCGCCGTACTGTTGCTTCAGCCCCCGTGATATCGCGCTGATCTCCGCGATCGCTCGGTCGAGCGGCACCCCGTGGGAGAGTCGGGTGACGACGGCCCAGTTGTGCGCTGTGCGGGACGTTTGCGGCGCGGCCAGCTCGCGCGGGAGCCAGTAATCAGTTCCCGTGGGGTAGTCGAACGCCGGCGGCATGACTCCGATCACCTGGTGGACTGTGTTGTTCACCCGCAGTCGCAGATGGTTGAGCGGTCCGCCGCCCAGGCGTGTCTTCCACAGCCGATCGCTGACAATGGCGGTTGGTGCCCCCCCGACGCGCGCCTCGTCAACGGCAAAACCGCGGCCGACGAGAGGATGAACGCCCATCACATCGAAAAACTCGCGCGAGACGCGCGCGCCCGGAATCATGCTGGTGTCGTGGCCGATCGTCACGGGGGCGGGCCCCGCCGATACCTCGGCCATCGCGCTGAACCCGCGTGCGTCGCGCTTCCAGTCGTTGAAGTTGGGCTCCGACACCGTCCCCATGCGCCGGCCGTCCCTGTCGATCTGAAACAGACGCACGATGCGATGCGGTTCGGGATACGGCAGCGGCGCCAGCAACACGCCGTGGACGACGCTGAAGCCGGCCGTCGCCGCTCCTACACCGAGGCCCAGTGTCGCGATGGCCACGATTGCAAATCCAGGCGCACGACGAAGGATGCGTATCCCATAGCGGAGATCGCGGAGGACGTCTTCGAGCAATGCCGGCCGAAACTCATCGCGTGTCTGTTCCTTCACGTGCTCGACCCCTCCGAATTTGATCAAGGCCTGACGCCGAGCTTCGGCCGGATTCATGCCGGCACGAACGTTCTTGGCAATCTGCTGATCGATGTGAAAACCGACTTCCTCGTCGAGACGCCGTTCGACCGGGGCCCGCGTTGCCAGTGACTTCAGCCGCCGCAGGGTTTCTTTCATGGCCAAGCCTGGTCCGGGTATTAGAGTGCGGCGTCCAGGACGAGATTGATGGCGTGGGATGTGCGCCGCCAGTTCGCGAGCTCTTCCGTGAAATGCTTGCGCCCGTCGCGGGTGAGCGCGTAATAGCGCGCGCGCCGGTTGTTTTCGGTTATCTTCCACTCGGAACGAATCAACCCCTGACGTTCGAGCCGATACAGCGCGGGATACAGCGTGCCCTGGCCCAGCTGAAGGACGCTCACGGACCATTGTTCGAGGCGCTCGGTAATACCCCACCCATGCATCGGCTCGAGCTGGAGCGTCTTCAGCACCAGCATGTCGAGCGTGCCCTGCAGCACATCGCTTTTCCGCCGATCCCTGGTCATACGGTTTCCTTCCGACAGACGAGAGAACAATAACGATGTTCCTTACGACTGTCAAAGGAAGAGCAGCTGGAGGATGTCGGAAACGGAAGCCCAGTCGATTTCAGCATTGGAACAGGCTGGACGGCGCGTTGTTGTGCGAGGGGTCAAGGATCGCGCTCTTGCGCCGGCGTGCCCGGTACGGTGATGGCGAGGTCGCGGTTCGAGATCGCCTCGTTGCCCGAGATGTCGGCCGCAAGGATGCGGATGGTGTAGTCTCCGGGCACAAGGCTCTTCGTATCGAGCACTCCATCGGCCGCAACACCGTTGTGAAGCGTGCTGGTGACGACGTAGAGGAACCGGGTCGAACGGCGGCCATACACCGGGATGCCGCTGCCGGATGCGTAGATGATCCGCGCCGCCGACGCAGCCGTCGGATGACGATCGAAGCGGATCGTCTCGAGCGGCTCCTCGAAACCGGCGAGCGGTACGCCCGCCGCGTCCAGCACCTGATACCCCAACCGGTAGAGGCCGAGCCGCCGGCGCGGCTGGTTGCCATTGACCTGGTCCCAGGCGTCGACCACGACGCGAACCCGGCCCTGCACCACGATGCGTCTGCGTTCGCGGCGCGTGAACGGCAGGCCATCGGCTCCGATGACGCGAACACCGCCCCGGACGATGGCGGGAGGCACGGTGTCTTCGAAGCCAGGCAGCCTGAACCGCAAGGGATTCAGCTCCTCGCCAGGCCAGCCGACGTTCAGGTGTGCGTGGTAGAAGCGGTTGACGGTGCCGATCACCTCGCCGCTGGCGAATCGCGATCCGCGTTTCAGCCGCACCCCCGTCGCCTCCCCCGCTTCGCTTCGGGTCACGACGAAGCGCTCGTCGTCCTGCGATCGACCGCGGGCGTCGCGGCCGACTCGCAAATGAACGTAGGCGACTGGTCCGATGCGGACCGACTCGCTCAGCGATCCGAAATCGGTGGCAGCGAGCGGGTCGTCCGAAACGCCGTCGCGCACGATCCGTACGGGTGTGCCTTCGGGTGCGTGGACGTCGAGTCCTGCGTGCAACCGCTCGGCCCCTTCGGCCCCCCTCGGCTCGCCGAGCGTCCCGGTCACCTCGAACGGCCCTTCGACGGGGGCGAACGGCCAGAGCAACGGCGTCCGATCGAACGCCTGAGCGTCGAACCGCGGGTGGAATGGCGGCGCCGGCGGCCGCGGTTCCAGTTGTGACCGGGCGGCTACGAGCCGGACCACTCCGTTGCGCCGGTCCGCCACGATCAGCCGTCCCGGCGCGGTCACGGCAATCCCGGAGGGTGTGCGGAACAGCGCGTCCGGTCCGGCGCCGTCGGCAAACCCCCGCCGGCTTCCGGCAACCGTTCGCTGGCCGCCGTTGGCCGTGATTTCGACGACCCGACCGCCAGCATCCGCCACGAACACCGAACCGTCCGCTGCGACAGCGACAGCGAGCGGACGGAGCGGTGCGTCCACGCTGCCCGTCGCGATCGTGGAGACGATCCGGTCCGGAGATATGAGGCGCACCGCGCCGTTCCCGCTGTCGGCGACATAGATGCTGCCGGCAGCGTCGACCGAGACTCCGCAGGGAGTGTCGAATCTGGCGTTCCCTCCATCTTCGAAGCCGGGGCCGCCGCCGGCAATCGGCGTCACGGCGCCGTCCGCGCCGACGGCGACGATCCGGTCGTTGTAGGTGTCCGCGACGACGATGCGCCCGCGGGAATCGACGGCCAGGCCGACGGGTCCGTTGAGCCCGGCGGCGGCGATCGTCGTCACCGTCCCGTCCGGAGAGATCCGGCGAATCGCGTCGTTGCCCGTATCCGCCACGTAGACGGCGCCGTCCGCGCCGACGGCGAGACCGGATGGCGCGCTGAACCGTGCGTTCGGGCTACGACCGTCGACGAAGCCCGGGTCGGACCCGGCGAGCGTCGTCACGACGCCGGCTGGTGAGATGCGGTAGATGCGGTGCGCGCCGACGCCGTCGGCCAGGTAGATCGTACCGTCGGCCGCCGACGCGATGCCGAACGGGTCAGAAAAGCGGATTGCATAGGGATCCTGACGCGCGGAGTCGCTCACGCCGCCGCCGGCGATGGTGATGACAGCTGCCTCCCAGCCCGGCTCGAGCGGACGCTGCGGCTCGTGAAAGATCCACAGCCACAGCGCGCCCGCTGCTCCAAGCATGACGACGAGGGCCGCGGCCGAGAAGGCGCCCAGTCGTCGCACACTCACCGATGGAACTCGTCGAACGTCAGCAGGATCCCGCGCACTCGGCTCATTAGACATCGAGTTGCGCTCGTCAGGCGCCTGCGCGCCCGCCGCCAGGGTGAGGGCAAGCGTCAGTCAGAGCCCTGGCCAGAGCCTTGACAGCCAGAGCCTTGGCCCTTGACTCGTGACCGGTCCGATGGCAGGGTTCTTTTCGGCGCTGGCCTGGCGCCTCACCTCGACATGGCCCACCCCCGCGGGGCTGCGATCGAGGCAAAGGGGTCCACACCTCGGGCTGAGCAACGTGGGTTCTTCACGGTCGCGCGACCAGCAGGCGGGGGCTGGGGGTCGTGTGGCCAGAGAAGGACTGTCCCATGACCCGCGCCCGCTCCCTCAAAGAAGTCATTCGTGCCCGCGCCGCCAGGACCGGCGAACGCTACACCACCGCGCGACGACACGTGCTCACCGGTCTCACCGTCAAGACCCTCTCGCTTGTGGCGCCTGAAGATCCGGCTGCCAAGACACCACCCACACCACCGCGCGCCTCGAAAGGGGGCGTGTCTGACGCGAAGTCGCGCGAACGGACCGGGCACGGCCTCGATCACTGGTTCGATGTCCTCGATCGGTTCGGCGGCGTCGAGAAAGGCCACACCGCGTCGGCGCGTCACCTTCATGACGCGCACCAGGTCCCGGGCTGGTACGCGCAGGGGATCACCGTCGCCTACGAGCGTGCGCGCAGCGTGCGCGCGGTCAATCAACGGTGCGACGGCGAGTATGAAGTCTCGGTCTCGAAGGTGCTGACCGCCGCTACCGCGGACGTGATCAAGGCCCTCACCGACACGCGCCTGCGCAAGCGCTGGACGGAGAGCGTCGACGTGGAGCTGGCCAGAGCGCTCGCCGCCTCACTGGCCGGTGCGGCATCCAGGGGAGTGGTGGTCAGGGGGGACGGCCAGGGACGCCATCGCTACAAGTGGGGCGGCACCACCGTCCAGTTGTACCTGTTGCCGAAGCCCGGCGGCAAGGTGGCGCTCGTGGCCACTAACAGCAAGCTCGCCAACGGGGCGATGGTGGAGGAGCGGCGTGCGCAATGGCGCACCGCGCTCAACGCAGTCGCCGCCGTCTTCCGGTAGTCGAGCGCTCGCGATTCGCGCGGAAGTCCAGGACGGCGTCCCCGTGACGCCCGTTCCTGGGTCGGTTCGGTGTGGATGACCGGGAGTAGCGATCGTCCCTTGAACGGGCAGCTTCCGCGCACTACCATGACTTCATCAACGAACGACGAAAGGGACTCATGACTCACTTCAGCATGGTCATCGCGGGGATAGCGCTTGCGGCGAGCGTCCTCGCGCAGGAATCCAAAGAGACGACCGGCGCCGCGGCCCTGCAGGGCACCTGGGTGATCACCTCCATCAACGGCCAGACGGCCCCGGAGGGATCGCCGGAAATGACGCTGACGTTCACCGGCGACACGTATCATCAGACGCTCGCGGGCGAGGTGAACGAGCGCGGCACGATCAAGCTCGATCGGTCGAAGAAGCCGATGACGATCGATCTGATCATCACGGAAGGTCCGGACGCGGGCAAGACGCAACTCGGGATATTCGAGGTGACCGGCGACACGGTGCGCGCCAACCTCGATACTCCGGGCGCCCAGCAGCGGCCCGTCGACTTCACTGTCAAGGACGCTGCCATCATGTTCGTGGGTACGAAGAAGAAGGTCTGACGGGTTCCAAGGGTTCCAGGAGGTTCCAGGGGTTCCAACCGGTTCTGGGTTCAAAGTTCCTCGGAACCAAGAACCTCCTTGGAACCCCTGCTGGAACCTGGTTGGAACCAACTGGAACCAATCGGCCCGCAATCCTGTCCATCCCCCACCCAACACCGCCCTAGCCCCGTTCGTCACTCTCGGGGCCATGAGACGTCGACCGTTGTTATAAACGCCCCATGAGAACCATCCTCCAGGATCTGCGTTACGCGCTGCGCATGCTGCGGCGCGCACCGGGCTTCACGGCCGTCGCCGTGCTCACGCTCGGTCTCGGCATCGGCGCCGCCACCGCGATCTTCAGCATCATCAACGGCGTCCTGATGCGTCCGCTCAGCTACCGCGAGCCGGAGCGGGTGGTCAACCTGTGGGTCGACTTTGGCGTCGGCGCGCAGTCGCTGCCGGCGATGTCGCCGGGTGACTTCAAGGATTACCAGCAGCGGACTCAGCTCTTCGAGTCAGTTGCCGCCGCGCGGGCGGCAACATCGTCGGCGCCACCGGCGCGCTCAGTGACGTTGGTCACGTCGCGCGCGTGGATGTTTCCACCGTCACCGCCAACTTCTTCCAGACCGTAGGAATCGATCCGCTCTACGGCCGCCTCTTCACCGCCGAAGAGGAAGCGCCGGGCGGGCCGCAGGTCGTGATCCTCAGTCACCGGCTCTGGGTGTCACGTTACGGTGCCGATCCCGGGATCGTCGGCCGCCGCATCCGGCTCGACGGCCTGGATCAGACCGTCGTCGGCGTGCTGCCGGCCACGGGGCGCCTGTGGCTGCCAGCCGAAGCCTTCCTGGTCAACGATGCGCAGCTCTGGAAGCCGCTGCAATTCAACTATGCGAATCAGCCGCCGCGCAACTTCACTTTCTTCACGGTCTTCGGCCGAATGAAGCCGGGCGTGACGCTGGCGCAGGCGGACCTCGAGACCGTCGCCGCGCAACTGCGCGCCGAACATGCGGTGCACGAGTCGGCGGGGATGCGGATTCGCGCCGTGGCGCTGCAGGAAGACGTCGTCAAGCACGTGCGACCCCTCCGAACTTGATGAATGCCTGGCGTCGAGCTTCGGCCGGATCCATGCCGGCGCGGACGTACTTGGCAGTTTGCCGCTCGATGTGAAAGCGGATTTCCGCGTCGAGACCCTGCTCGACCCTGGCGCGCGTGGCGAATGACTTCAGCCGTCGCAGCATTTCCTTCATGACCAATCGGCCTGAGAATCGAGGGTTTGCAGGGCAGCGTCCAAAACGAGACTGGGTCGGACGGGGTTCGCGGCCGCCGAGTCCGCGCCGCTTTGGCAATCGGAGAGCTGGCGGTCGCC
>JACDBQ010000566.1 GCA_013694845.1 Acidobacteriota bacterium | reverse complement strand
AGGAAAAGCTCGGCCACGGACTCGGCAAGCTGATGGCGGAGGATCCGACCTTCCGGGTGAAGACCGACATCCAGACCGGCGAAGTCGTGATCGCCGGCATGGGCGAGCTGCACCTCGAGATCATCGTCGAGCGCCTGAAGCGCGAGTTCGGAGTCGAATCGTCGTCGGGTCGTCCGCAGGTTGCCTACAAGGAAACGTTGACCCGCCCGGCCGACGGGGAAATGAAATACGCCAAGCAGACCGGCGGACGCGGCCAGTACGGCCACGTCAAGATCCACCTCTATCCGGGCGAGGCGGGCACCGGTTACATCTTCGAGAACAAGACCAGCCAGGGCTCGATCCCGAAGGAGTTCATCAAGCCGGTCGACGAAGGCATCAAGGAAGCGCTCACCCGCGGCGTACTCGCCGGTTACCCGGTGGACGACGTCCGGATCGAGCTGTACGACGGCTCGTACCACGACGTCGATTCGTCGGAAATGGCGTTCAAGATCGCCGGGTCGATGGCGTTCCAGGATGCCGCAAAGAAGGCCAAGCCGGTGCTGCTCGAACCCGTCATGCGGGTCGAGGTGGTCGTGCCGAAGGAGCACATGGGCGACGTCATGGGCAACCTGTCGAGCCGGAGGGGTGCCATCCAGTCGCAGGAAGACCGCGGCGGCACCCAGATCATCAACGCGCGGGTACCGCTCTCGGAGATGTTCGGCTACGCGACCGATCTGCGCTCGCGCACGCAGGGACGCGCGACCTTCTCGATGCACTTCGATCGCTACGAGCCGGCGCCGCACCACGTCAGCGAGGAAGTCGTCGCCCGGATGCAGGGCAAGGCGTAGGAAGAGGCAATGCTGAAGGTTGAATGCTGAACGCTGAAGTAAGGCAGCAATGTTCAGCATTCACAATTACTTCGGCATTCAGCAATCAGCAATCAGCATTGCAAGGATTTAGTAGAGATGGCTTCACCATTCAGTGACAAGATCCGCATCCGCCTGAAGGCGTACGACAGCCGGGTGCTGGACCAGTCGACGACCGAGATCGTGGACACGGCGCGGCGCACCGGCGCCCGCCTGGCCGGACCGATCCCGCTCCCGACCGACAAGAACAAGTGGACGGTGCTGCGTTCGCCACACGTCGACAAGAAGTCGCGCGAGCAGTTCGAACTGCGCACCCACAAGCGCCTGATCGACATCTTCGAGCCGACCCCGCAGACGGTCGACGCGCTGATGAAGCTCGACCTGCCGGCCGGTGTCGACGTCGAGATCAAGGCGTTCGGCAAGGAACATAAATAGCCATCAGCTCTCAGCTCTCAGCTATCCGCCGGGTTCAGGCGATAGCGACGGACCTGACAGCTGACAGCTGAAAGCTGACAGCCATGCTCACAGGAATCATCGGCAAGAAAGTCGGGATGACGCAGGTGTTCTCACCCGACGGCACCGTGTCACCCGCGACTGTCATCAAGGCGGGTCCGTGCGTGGTCGTCCAGGCGAAGAACGCCCAGCTTGACGGCTACGAAGCGGTGCAGGTCGGCTTCGTCGAGGACCGCCCGTCGCGCGAGAACAAGCCGCAGGCGGGGCACTTCAAGAAGGCCGGCGTGCCGCCGACCCGCGTCCGCCGCGAGCTGACGGTTGCCAAGGGTGCGGACGCGCCAAAGGCCGGCGACCAGGTGCTGGTGAACAACGTGTTCAACAACGGCGACCGCGTCGACGTGATCGGGGTGAGCCGCGGCAAGGGCTTCCAGGGGGTCATGAAGCGCCACAACTTCAGCGGCGGCGCCGCGACCCACGGCTCCATGTTCCATCGCGCGCCGGGTTCGATCGGCGCATCGTCGTACCCTTCGCGGGTCATCAAGGGCATGCGCGCGCCGGGCCGCATGGGTGGCGACCGGGTGACCGTGCGCAACCTGAAGATCGTGCAGGTCGATACCGAGAACAACCTGTTGATCGTTCGTGGAGCGATCCCGGGTGCGCCAGGTGGCTACGTGATCGTTCGCAAGGCGATCGCCGCGAAGCCGGAACCCCAGGTGCAGGTCGAGAAGGCCGGCAAGGTCACGATCGCGAAGAAAGCCAAGAAGTAGCTCTCAGCCCTCAGCTCTCAGCTGTCAGCCGAGTGATCGGGGCAGCGTCGGAGCTGAACGCTGACAGCTGAAAGCTGATAGCTATGAAACTAGACATCGTCAACGGACAGAACGAGACGGTCGGTGCGCTGGAATTGAAGGACGAAATCTTCCGTGGCCGCGTGAAGACGGATCTCATCTGGGAGTCGGTCGTGCAGCAGAATGCCGCCGAGCGACGTGGCACGCATGCGACCAAGAACCGCGCGCTCGTCAGCGGCGGCGGGATCAAGCCCTACAAGCAGAAGGGCACGGGCCGTCCGCAGGTCGGGTCGAGCCGCACGCCGCTGTGGCGCAAGGGAGGCACGGTGTTCGGCCCCCAGCCGCGCAGTTATGAGTACGACCTGCCGAAGAAAGTTCGGGTCGGCGCGCTGCGCGCCGCGTTGGCCGCCAAGCTTCAGGATGGCGCGCTGATCGTCGTGGACCGGCTCGCCTCGGAAGATCGCAAGACCAAGGCGACGGCCGACATGCTGCGTCGGCTCGGTGCGACCGGCAAGACGCTGCTGATCGACGTGCTGCCCGATGAGGGCTTCGCGATCTCGGCGCGGAATATCGCGGGGGTCAAGCTCGTGCAGAGCTCGCGCGTGACCGCGCGCGACATCATGGACACGACCCGGATCGTGGCGACCAGGGAAGCACTCGAGAAGCTGCAGGAAACGCTGGGATAGCTGCCAGCTGGAAGCTAATAGCCATGAAACTCACTGACGTTATCCGCCGGCCCCTGATCACCGAGAAGACGACCTCGGCGCGTGAAGACGCGCGGACGCTGGTGTTCGAGGTAGCGGCAGGCGCGACGAAAATCGACATCAAGCGCGCGGTCGAGAAGCTCCTCGGCTCCAAGGTCGAAGGAGTCCGCACCGCGATCGCGCACGGCAAATTCAAGCGTCAGGGGCGCTTCGTGGGGCAGCGGTCAGACTGGAAGAAGGCCTACGTCAAGCTGAGGGATGGCGAGAAGATCCCTGAGTTCCTGGAGGGAGCATAGGCAATGCTGAAGGCTGAATGCTGAAGTACGGGAGCAATTCCGAGCTTCGGCCTTACTGCAGCCTTTAACATTCAGCCTTCAGCATTGCAAGAATCACTGTTATGCCGATCAAAAAATACAAGCCGACGTCGCCTGCCCGGCGCTTTCACACCGTTCAGGTGAACGAGGACATCACCTCGACGGAACCGTACCGGCCGCTGACCGAGCCGCTCAAGAAAACGGGCGGCCGCAACAACCATGGTGAGCTGACCTCGTGGTGGCGCGGCGGCGGGCACAAGCGGAACTACCGGATCATCGATTTCAAACGGGACAAGCGCGACATCCCGGCGACCGTGTCGACGATCGAGTACGACCCGAACCGCTCGTCGCGGATCGCGCTGCTGACCTATGCCGATGGCGAGAAGCGGTACATCGTTCAGCCGCTCGGGATCAAGGTTGGCGACGTGATCGTCGCGGGTGAAGGTGTCGACATCCTCCCGGGGAACGCACTCCCGCTGAAGAACATTCCGCTCGGCACCCAGGTCCACAACGTGGAGCTGAAGCCCGGCAAGGGGGGGCAGATCGCCCGCAGCGCCGGCTCCTCGGTGCAGCTGGTCGCGAAAGAAGGCGGCTACGCGTCGGTGAAGATGCCGTCAGGCGAGATCCGCAAGATCAACAGCGACTGTTTCGCCACCATCGGGCAGGTAGGCAACGTCGACCACGAGAACATCTCGATCGGCAAGGCGGGGCGCAGCCGTTGGATGGGCAAGCGTCCGCATGTGCGCGGGGTTGCGATGAACCCGGTCGACCATCCGCTCGGCGGCGGTGAAGGCAAGACGTCCGGCGGGCGTCACCCGGTGTCCCCGTGGGGCATGCCGACCAAGGGCTACAAGACGCGCAACCGGAAGTCGACCGATCGCTTCATCGTCACGCGGAGACCGAAATAGCCATCAGCTGTCAGCCATCAGCTGTCAGCACAAATGCTGAGAGCAATGGCTGAAAGCCGAGAGCTGAGAGTTGAAAGCTTTATGAGCAGATCACTGAAAAAGGGTCCGTTCGTCGATGTGCCGCTCCTCGAGAAGATTGAGGGAATGAACCGGACGAACGAGAAGAAGGTCATCAAGACCTGGTCGCATCGCTCGACGGTGATCCCCGAGATGGTGGGGCACACGGTCGCGGTGCACAACGGGAGAAAGTTCATCCCGGTCTACATCACCGAGAACATGGTCGGCCACAAGCTCGGCGAGTTCTCGCCGACGCGGACCTTCAAAGGGCACACGACCAAGAGCGACAAGGCCGCATCGGTTGCGCCGGCGGCGAAGGCTTAAGCCATGGCAGTCCAGGCACACGCAACAGCGAAGTACATCCGCACCTCGGCCCAGAAGGCCGGCCTGGTGCTGGATCTGATCCGCGGCCGTGACGTCAACATCGCGCTGGCGACGCTGAAGTTCGCCCGGAAGAGTGTGGCGCGCGATATCGAAAAGGTGCTGCGGTCGGCCATTGCGAACGCCACGCAGAAGGACGGTTTCGGCGGCGACGTCGAGCGGTTGTTCGTCAACGCGTGTTACGCGGACCAGGGGCCGTCGCAGAAGCGCATCCGCCCGGCTCCGATGGGGCGTGCGTTCCGCGTCGTCAAGCGCACCGCGCACCTGACGGTGAAGGTGGCGGAGCGTCCCTCGAAGGTGAGCGCGTCGCCTGCCGGTGGCGCAGTGAAGCGCGTCCGTGGGGCCGCACCGAAGCGAACCGCCAAGGCGCGCGCCCGGAAGACACCGAGCACGAAGAAGCAGTCAACCAGCCGCGCATAAGCGGCGTGCAAGCGAGCGTCGAAGGGTAGCCCGAGGGGCCGCGAGCGCGCAGTGAGGTGGGGACCCGGAAGGGGCCCCATCGAACGAAGTAGAAAACGGAGTAGGCATGGGTCAGAAAGTACATCCGCACGGCTTCCGCCTCGGGTTCAACAAGACGTGGCGTTCGCGCTGGTACGCCGACAAGGACTACGCGAAGCTGCTCCACGAGGACCTGAAGCTGCGCGACACGCTGAAGAAGCGCTTCGCACACGCCGGCGTTTCGAAAATCGAGATCGAGCGCGCCGCGAACAAGCTGAAGATCGACATCCACACCTCGCGTCCCGGGATCATCATCGGGCGCAAGGGCACGGAGGTCGACAAGCTGAAGCAGGAGATCCAGAAAAAGACCAACCGCGAGGTCTTCATCAACATCCAGGAGATCCAGAAGCCCGAGCTCGACGCCCAGCTGATCGGCGAGTCGGTGGCGATGCAGCTCGAGAAGCGCGTCGCCTTCCGCCGGGCGATGCGGAAGGCCGTCGAGTCAGCGCTTCGCTTCGGCGCGCGCGGCATCAAAGTGCGCGTGTCGGGCCGCCTCAACGGCGCCGAGATTGCGCGGTCCGAGTGGTACCTGCACGGCCAGCTGCCGCTGCAGACGCTGCGGGCGGACATCGACTACGGGTTTGCTGAAGCATTCACCACCTATGGCGCCATCGGCGTGAAGGTGTGGCTCTACAAGGGTGAGCGGCTCGTGCCGCGGGTCGGGCGTGAAGAAGATTACCGGACGCCGCGCAGACCCGACCGGCCAATGAACCGATAGGCCGCAAGAAGATGACCGGACGTCGCTGAGTGTCGCGCGTCCGGCGGGAGCGTCCAGCCGCCAGCTTCCAGTTGGAGACTGTAGGCTGGGAACTGGTAGCTGGGAGCTGGGAGCTACAAGGAACAACAAACTATGTTGATGCCGAAGAAAGTCAAGTATCGGAAGCAGCAACGCGGCCGCATGACAGGCAAAGCGTGGCGCGGCTCCGACGTGTCGTTCGGCGACTACGGGTTGAAGGCGATGGAACCGTGCTGGATGACGGCGCGGCAGATCGAAGCGGCGCGGGTCGCGATGACGCGGTTCGTCAAGCGTGGCGGCAAGATCTGGATCCGCGTATTCCCCGACAAGCCCATCACCAAGAAGCCCCAGGAAACCCGCATGGGAAAAGGCAAGGGCGCGCCGGAAGAGTGGGTGTGCGTCGTGCGCCCTGGCAAGATCCTGTTCGAGATGGAAGGGGTCAATGAGAAGGACGCGCGGGAGGCGATGCGTCTCGCCGCCGCGAAGCTCCCGATCAAGACGAAGTTTGCGACCCGGTTCGCCGAGGAGAAGGCGTCATGAAGGTGGCGGAAGTACGGGACCTGGCCGTTGACGATCTGCGGCAGCGTGTGAAAGAGCTCGACGATCAGCTCTTCCGCCTCCGGATCCAGAAGTCGATGGGACAGATCGAAGCGGCCCAGAAGCTCAAGGTCCTGCGCCGCGACCTCGCCCGCGTGCAGACCGTGCTGCGTGAGAAGGAGTCAGCATAGTGGCTACCAAGGCACCCGTCACTGGCGTCGTCGTCAGCGACAAGATGGACAAGACCGTCAAGGTCGCGATCGAGCGTCAGATCCGCGACCCGCTGTACGGCAAGACCCAGCGCCGGACGTCGACGTTCCTGGCGCACGATGAGAAGAACGAGGCGAAGGTCGGTGACCGCGTGTCGATCGCCGAGAGCCGTCCGCTCAGCCGCCGCAAGCGTTGGGTGGTCACGCGCGTCGTCCAGAAGGCGAAGGAGATCTAGCCATGGTTCAGATGCGATCGATCCTGGACGTCGCCGACAACTCCGGCGCGCGCAAGATCGCGGTGATCAACGCCCTGGGC
>JACDBQ010000554.1 GCA_013694845.1 Acidobacteriota bacterium | reverse complement strand
CATATAGGTCGAGACCTCCCGCGAACAGATCTCGCTCGTCCACCGCGTTGCGGTCCGACGCGTATGCCACCAACGCGCCATCAGGAGA
Source organism: Acidobacteriota bacterium (assembly GCA_013694845.1). GTDB lineage: Bacteria > Acidobacteriota > Vicinamibacteria > Vicinamibacterales > 2-12-FULL-66-21 > JACDCA01. Next base: position 2,951 of record JACDBQ010000554.1, on the reverse strand, counting down.
GAGCGCCGGATCATCCGACATGCCGGCATCGGCTGTAAGACGAGTGATTTTCCAGGGTGGTTCCCCGGCGGAATAGTGATCGTGCCACGCCAACACAACCACCGCCGCGAGGCACACGGCAACGGCGACGGACGACCATCCAACAAGCGACGGACGTGGCGCGCGCCGCTCCTGACGAACCGGCGCGCGATTCGGCTCCACCGCACCCTGCGAGAACCCGCGGTTCTGCTCTACGCCTCGCGCGTCCGCCAGCGGGTCGCCTTCCTCTTGGGCAACCCGCGGTTCACCGGCTGAAGAAACGGCATCGGACGGGCGCTCGATCGTTCCGATGAAACGATAGCCCCGTCCGGTAAGGGTTTCGATGTAATGCGGACGCTCCGCCGCGTCCCCCAACGCGCGCCGCAATTTGTTGATCGCTGCGTTCAGGCCGTGCTCGGAATCGACGAACGTGCCGTCGCTCCAAAGTTGTTCGCGGAGCTCATCGCGCGTGACGAGATTGCCCGGTCTGGCGAGCAGGAGAAGCAGAATCTGGAAGGGCTGACCGGAGAGACGGACGCGCACTCCGCGTTTACGAAGCTCACCGGTGTGCGCATTCACCTCGAACGGGCCGAACGCGACGGGCATATAGGCTTTGCTTTCAGCGGTTTAGCTGATGAGGTGCCATCCTATCCCAAAATGACACGCAGTGCATGGTCAGCACGTCACCGGGCGAATAGACTTCCTCCAAGCGCAGACATCATGCCGGTGCCGCTGAATGGAGAAAAACATGACCAACGTCGAATTCGCCCCTATTCTGGTCGGTCGTCTGAAGCGTCTAGCTATCGGATGTCTCTGTGGTGCTGGGGCGCTGGCGGCTGGCGCGTGTGCCGACGGAGGCGGGATCCCGACAAGTCCCACGGCGAGTGTGGCGCCATCGAGTTTAGCGGCGACTGCTCCCAGCAATGTTGGAATCGTCCCGCAGGCGGTGGTCGCCGCGACGAGCGCGAACAAGGGGCGACCCTTTCATGGATCCTTCAGAGCCACCGAAACAGACGAGTTCCAACCTCCTGACACCCTGGTTTCGCACCTGAGCGGCACTGGCAACACGAATTTCGGTGAGTTCAGCCTGAAGTTTGATGAACAGATCGTCCTCGGAGAGACCACCGCGGCCGGAACTGGGTCGTTTACCCTCACCGCGACCAACGGAGGCACGATAATCGGGACCGTGACGGTGTTTGGGACGTATGTGCCCGTGGGCGTTCGCATTGTCGAACAGGCCACCATTACGGGTGGGACCGGTCAGTTTGCCGACGCGACCGGTACCTTCACGGTGAGACGATTGCTCCTTGAAGGCACGGACGTCCGACGCTCTGCCGGTTCCTTCGCTGGCACCATTAGTTACTGAAATGCCATCGACCGCTTTCCCGAGGTCGGGCGAGGCTATGCCCTGGTAAGGGAAGGATGAACCCGCTCTCTCTGAAGGACTCAAGAGGTCGCCCGTCATTCCACCGGCTTGCGCAGGAAAGCGCCACCAGCGTCGTCGCGTCGAGTTGAACCAAATGGTGGAGAAGGATTCGGGCGCCACGGGCCGCATTCCAGCAACTCTCGGCCAATTACGAATGACCGCGGTTGATTGCCTGAAATCACCGGGCTGCGAAAAGCGTGGGGCCACAGCGATCGCTCACGCCCCTCGTCTACGATCAGCTGCGCACCGTCGGTCCAGAGTCCAAATACGGATGGTTGCGGGGTCCCCGCGATGATCGCGCGGGGAGTGTCGCAACTGACTGATTGTGCGGGAGAAAGCGCGATATGGCTGTGGTTGCGGGTGTGGGGAGCGCGCCACTATCTGGACGCACTGGACCGCACACGACTCGCGCCTGGCGCGCGACTTTGGCACCAAGCGTTTCGGGTCCGAAGGCTACGCGGTCGAAGAACTCGTGGCCGAACTCGGCGCCGCGTTCCTCTGTGCCGATCTTAATCTGACGCTTGAGCCGCGCGAGGACCACGCCGCCTACATCGCCAACTGGCTGGACGTTCTCACCGCAGATAACCGCGCGATCTTCGCCGCGGCCAGTCACGCGCAGCGCGCAGCGGACTTCATCACGGCCTGCAGCCGGCCTCCGTCGTCTAGTTCGTGACGCGACATCCCCGGAGCTCTCGCCCGGAGCGCCACCGGCTTGGAGAAGCCGCCCTTGTTAGGTCACCGAACCCTCACAGGACGCGCCGGACGGGACAGCAAGCGTTTTTTGAACAGTTCTCCGGCGTTGGGTTCAAGGCGCTGTGGGGTTCCTCTACACATCGCGACGACACAGGAGTAATCCGCGACACTGATCGGCTTCGCGATTTGGGAGCGGCGCGTCGGCGCTGGGCGACCTGTCACGTTCCCCGCCCGGTACTATTCGGTGAACGGCGAGCGGCGCAGCTTTGCGCTACGCGACCGGCCGCCGACGCTAGCCGCCAAGAAGCCGTCCGCGACCTGATCCTCGCGGCGTACGCAGAGCACGAGCAGGCTACGTGAGTCGTCTTTTCGCTGCCGGAGCGTCTGCGGCGCTCCGGTCGTCTTCCCGCCACCTGCGTTGTCTCGAGTGAAGTGGTCAATAGACCCATGCCTGCTCGTCGGCGGGGCGAAGGCCAATTGCGTCTATCGTTGGCGAGAGCTGGCATCCGGCGACTTGACAAGGCTGTCGCGGTTCTATATGTATCATTGCTATATATGCCGCCGAAGACTACTCCCACGCACGCTCTCCAGAAGGGAAGCGCTGAGATGCTCGTGCTTGCACTCCTCGAGGAGCGCCAGCGCCATGGCTATGAAATCGCTCAGCTCATTGAGCAGCGATCGAATGGTGAGATCCGCTTTCGCGTGCCTTCACTGTATCCGCTGCTGTATCGCTTGGAGGAGCGGTCTCTGGTCACCGGTCGCTGGGTGGAAAAAGCAGGTGAGCGACGGAAGCGGTTTTATCGGTTGACCGCTC
>JACDBQ010000553.1 GCA_013694845.1 Acidobacteriota bacterium | reverse complement strand
CAGAGTCGATGATTCGCCACGCAGTGATCACCTTGGCCGTTCTGGCGCTGATGTCAGGACCTTCCGTCCGCGGAGGGCTGCACGTCCATGCGCTCGACGAACATCAGGATCAAAGCCATCAGCACGGCCTTGCTGCCCACGATCACGCCCTCGGCGCATCCGTTCATACGGAGGGGCCCCAGCTGGGAGCAGACCAGGCACCGCCCGAGATCATACGTATCGCTGCGCCCCAGGCCTCGGCCCCGGCCGCTAATGATCTGGACGTCGAGCCCGCCGAGATCGGGCTGCTGAATCTGTTGGGTTGGTCGTCGGCACGCGTGGCACTGGAAGAGACTCGCAGTCACGGCCCCCCGTCTGCCAGGCAGCACTCACTCCGCGGTCCCCCCTCCATCTAGGTTTCTCCTGTTCGGCCTTCCTGGCCGTCAGTCTGTACATCCGTTCACGACAAGAGAGGTCATCATGCCGAGCCCGTGGCGCGCCGTCGCCTGGGTCCCGCTGGCGCTGGTCGTCACAGCCCCGGCGGCTGGCCAGCAGCTGACGGAGCTGGAGATCGTGGAGCTTGCGCTCCGCGACGGGCCACGTGCCAGCGCCATTCGCGCGGGCGTCGACGTCGTCCGGGCGGAACAGCACGCACGCCGAACGATGCCGAACCCTTCGGTCTCATCCAGTCGCGAAGGGGCCGGCCTCGCCGCGTTCCTCCAGGTCGAGCAACCGATTCCGTTCTGGCGGACCCGCGCAGCGCTGACGCGAGCCGGCGTCGCGGCCATCGATGCCGCGGAAAAGGTGTCGGTCGATGAACTGAAGGAAGGTCTGAGCGTGGTGGTCGACGCGAGGGGCGACAGCCTGAAGAACCTCGCCGTGGTCGAAGTCAGAATCGTTCCGGCGCCGGCTCCCAAACAGACGTTCAGCTGGAGCGCGAGTCGTCCGTGCATGGTGGTAGACGGGAACACCTGGCAGGCATAAGATCGACCCAGCGGAGAGGGCCCGCGGGGCCCTCTGTTCACCACAGACCTACACCGCATGGAGAGGCGTGAGATCGCTATCGGCGGGATCGTCCAGGGCGTAGGCTTTCGCCCGTTCGTCTACGGCCTTGCTTCGCGGCTCTCGCTGAACGGTTTCGTCCGCAACACGCCTCGCGGCGTGCTCATTGAAGTCGAAGGGGATCCGGGCGCGCTCGCGGCGTTCGAGCGCGAGCTGCGGACGAACCCGCCTCCGCTGGCGTCGATCGACCAGCTCGTGGCAGCTTCACTCCCGGTTCGAGGCGATGCCGGCTTCTCCATCGATCCAAGCGAGGTGCCGCACCTTCCGGCTGACCTGGCGATACGAATCGCCCCGGATGTGGCGACCTGCGCCGGATGCGTCGCCGAGATGCACGACCCGGCGAACCGGCGACACCGGTATCCCTTCATCACCTGCGCGACCTGCGGTCCGCGGCTGACGATCGTGACAGGCGCTCCCTACGACCGCGAACGCACCACCATGGCCTCGTTCCGGATGTGCAACACCTGTCGGCGCGAGTACGAGGACCCGCTCGACCGGCGGTTCCATGCCGAAACGATCGCCTGCGCCGTTTGCGGCCCGTCGGTTCGTCTATCGCAGTCGCCCGGCGTGGTCGCTGCGGGGGACGCTTTCTACAAGCTGGCCGTCGGTCTGCGGGCCGGATTGATCGCCGCCATCAAGGGGATCGGCGGTTATCACCTGGCCTGCGACGCCGGCAACGATGCCGTGGTCGCCGAATTGCGCCGCCGGAAGCATCGCGACGAGAAACCGTTCGCGGTGATGTTCGGCACGATCGAGGAAATCGAACAGGTCTGCCATGTCAGCCGCGAGGAGTGCACCTTGCTCACCTCCCCGGCGCGGCCGATCGTGTTGCTCGAGCGCAGGGATGCGGCAGAGGGCTGTGGCCGGCCGGCGTCCGCCGTCGCGCCTGGGATGCGAACGCTTGGCGCGATGCTCCCCGCCACGCCTCTGCATCATCTCCTGATGGAGACAACCGGCCGTCCTCTCGTGATGACTAGCGGCAACCGCAGTCAGGAACCGATCGTCACGCGCGATGACGAGGTGTTCGAGCGGCTGGCGGGCATCGCGGACCTGTTTCTCACCCACGACCGCCCCATCCACGTGCGCTGCGACGATGGCGTCGGGCGGGTGGTGGACGGGGAGGAGCTGCCGATCCGGCGATCGAGAGGCGACGCGCCCCGGCCCCTTCGACTGACGTATCCCTGTCCTGAATCGATTCTTGCCGCCGGCGGTCACTTGAAGAACACCTTCGCGCTCGGTCGCGGCAGCGACGCCTATATCAGTCATCACATCGGCGATCTCGACGATTACGCAGCCCGCGAGGCCTTCGGTCGCGACGTGCGTCTTTATGAAGAGCTGTTGAGCATCGCGCCCAAGGCCATCGCGCACGATCTGCACCCGGACTACGCCTCGACCCGCTACGCCATGGAACGCGCCGCGGCCGACGGCCTTCGCACCATCTCTGTGCAACACCATCATGCCCACGTCGCCAGCTGCATGGCCGAGCACGGCAGGACGGCGCCGGTGATCGGCGTCGCGTTCGACGGCAGCGGTTTCGGTGAGGACGGCACGATCTGGGGCGGCGAGTTCCTGGTGGGTGACGCGTGCCAGGTGGAGCGCGCGGCGCACCTCAGGGTCGTGCCGCTTCCCGGAGGCGAACAGGCGGTGCGCGAACCCTGGCGCATGGCCCTGGCCCACCTGGCCGATGCCGGGTGCGACGCCGCACCGATAACCGCGCGCCATGGGTCCGCTGCCGGCCTCGTCATTCGCATGATGGAGCGGTGCATCAACAGTCCCCGCACATCGAGCGCCGGGCGTCTGTTCGACGCGGTGGCGGCGATCGCCGGGCTCGGCGACAGGGTCAGCTTCGAGGGGCAGGCAGCGATGCGCCTGGAAGCGGAGGCCACGCGCGGGGCATCTCAGGCTGGATATCCCATGGAGCTTCGCGAGAGCGGGCCCAGCATAGAAGTGGATACCCGGCCACTGATCTGCGCCGCCGCGAACGACGCGGCCAGTGGCTCTCCCGCGTCGATCATCGCCCGGCGTTTCCATGTCGGTCTCGCGGACGCGATCGTGGCCGTTTGCACGCGGATTCGCGAGTCCTCTGGACACGATACCGTGGCGCTGACCGGCGGTGTCTTTCTGAACGCGCTGCTGACGCACGAATGCTCGGTCCGTCTCTCATCCGTAGGCTTCCAAGTCCTCCGCCACCGGTTGGTGCCGCCGAACGACGGCGGCTTGAGCCTCGGGCAGCTTGCGGTCGCTGCCGCACGAGAGATGCGGGGTGCGGGGTGCGGGGTGCGGGATGCGAATTGAGAGATTAGGGATTAGTTTAGGGAGCAAACAATCATGTGTCTAGGCATCCCCGGCCGTGTGCTCGAAACCTGGCGGGATCACGAGATCCTGATGGGTAAGGTGGATTTCGATGGGGTCACCAAACGCGTCTGCCTGGAGCATGTGCAGGAGGTCACACCGGGCGACTACGTCCTGGTTCACGTCGGCTTCGCGCTGTCGCAGATCGACGAGATCGAGGCGCAGCGGGTGTTCGCCTTTCTGGCCGGCATGGAGCAGCTCGAAGAGCTCGAGGTGCCGTCGCTCGACGAGCGGCCGGGATCGGAGCCGGTGCGATGAAATTCCTGGATGAGTATCGCGATCCTGTCGCCGCACAGAAGCTGGTGCGGGCCATCGAATCGATGGTTACCCGGCCCTGGACGATCATGGAGGTCTGCGGCGGCCAGACCCACACGATCGTGAAGTACGGCATCGACGAGATGCTCCCGGCGGCGATCGAGCTGGTGCACGGCCCGGGATGCCCGGTGTGTGTAACGTCACTCGAGATGATCGATCGGGCCCATGCCATCGCCGCGCACCCCGGGGTCATCTTCTGTTCGTTCGGCGACATGCTGCGCGTGCCCGGCTCCCGAGGAGATCTGCTCCAGCTCAAATCGCAGGGCAGCGACGTGCGAGTGGTGTATTCGCCCCTGGATGCGGTGACGATCGCGGCGGCCAACCCGGACAAGGAAGTGGTGTTCTTCGCCATCGGCTTCGAGACCACTGCCCCGCCGAATGCGATGGCGATCTCGATGGCCAAGCGGCGCGGCCTGACCAACTTCAGCGCGCTGGTGTCGCACGTGCTCGTCCCTCCGGCGATGAGGGCCATCCTCGACGCGCCCGACAACCGGGTGCAGGCGTTCCTCGGGCCTGGACACGTCTGTACGGTGGTCGGCTACGCCGAATACGGCCCGATCGTGGAACAGTACGGCGTCCCCATCGTCATTACCGGCTTCGAGCCGGTCGACATGCTCGAGGGGCTGCTAATGGCGATCACTCAGCTCGAGGAGGGGAGGGCGGACGTGGAGAACGCCTATGGGCGTGCCGTGCGACCCGAGGGCAACCTCGCGTCGCGCGCGCTGATCGACGAGATCTTCGAGGTCTGCGAGCGAAAGTGGCGAGGGGTCGGCATGATCCCCGGAAGCGGACTGCGACTGCGCGCTGCCTATCGCGGGTTCGATGCCGAGGGTCGGTTCGAGGTCGAGGCAATCCAAACGCTGGAATCGGACGTATGCATCAGCGGTGACATCCTTCGAGGCGTCAGGAAGCCGCAGGATTGCCCGGCCTTCGGCACCGCGTGCACGCCGCAGATGCCGCTCGGCGCCACAATGGTGTCCGGCGAGGGCGCGTGCGCGGCCTATTACGCCTACGGCCGCCATTTCGAAGCCGCCCCGCTCAAGGTCCACCATGCCGTCTGAAAAGGCCGCCATCACGGTGGCCGACCTGCTCGGCTCGTGCCCCGCGCCATTCACGCAATACGACCGCGTGCTGCTCGGGCATGGCAGCGGCGGACGGCTGTCGGCCGACCTGGTCCACCGTCTGTTCCTCCCCGCCTTCCGCAACGAGATGCTCGAGCGGCTCGACGATCAGGCTGTGTGCACGCTTGCGCCTCATGCTGACGCGCGGATTGCGTTCAGCACCGACAGCTACGTGGTACAGCCCCTCTTCTTCCCAGGCGGAGACATCGGCCGCCTCGCGGTTCATGGCACGGTGAACGATCTCGCGATGGGAGGCGCAACCCCTCTCTACCTGAGCGCCGCCTTCATTCTGGAGGAGGGCCTGCCGCTCGCCGACCTGGCGCGGATCGTCGATTCCATGCGGGACGCGTGTGTCGAAGCGGGCGTCGCGCTGGTGACCGGCGACACCAAGGTCGTCGATCGCGGCAAGGGAGACGGCGTCTTCATCACTACCTCCGGCGTGGGTGTGGTCCCCGCGGGGCGCACGCTCTCGGCGTCGGCCTGCAGACCTGGTGACAAGATCATTCTCTCTGGCACGCTCGGCGACCATGGGATTGCCATCATGTCGGTGCGGGAGGGGCTGGAGTTCGAAACCACACTCGAGAGCGACACCGCCCCGCTCGCCGATCTGACGAAGGTCATGCTCGAGGCATGCCCGGCGATTCGATGCATGCGCGATCCCACGCGCGGCGGCTTGTCGAGCGCGCTCCACGAAATCGCGGCCGCGTCGTCGGTCGGGATGTCGCTGGCTGAGTCGGCCATTCCCGTCCGCCCGCAGGTGCGGGGCGCCTGCGAAATTCTGGGCCTCGATCCGCTCTACGTGGCAAATGAGGGTAAGCTGATCGCAGTCGTGCCACCCGGCGATGCGGATCGGCTGGTGAACGTGATGCGTGCAGACGCCAGGGGCGTCGATGCGGCGATCATCGGGGCCGTGACGTCGGATCATCCGGGAATGATCGTGATGCGGTCGCTGGTCGGCGGCACACGCGTAGTGACCATGCTCGCAGGGGAACAGCTCCCGCGCATCTGTTAGGAGAGGGCTATGGCGACGACCGAACCGGCAGAAAAGATCCGCGGCGGGCAGCCGTCCATCCCCGAGACCGAACCGCAGCAGAAACGCGAGCGCCTGCCGCTCGGGCCGCTTCAGAATATTCACGTGTTCTGGCTGGCCGGCATGAGCTGCGACGGCTGCTCGATCGCCGTCACCGGCGCGACCAATCCAGGGATCGAAGGGTTGCTCCTCGGCATCGTCCCGGCGATGCCGAAAATGCTCCTCCACCACCCGGTCCTCTCGGTCGAAGCTGGCGCCGAGTTCGTGCAGCCGTTCCGCGACGCTGTCGAGGGGCGGCTCGAGGATCCCTACGTGGTCGTCTTCGAAGGCTCGGTCGCCGACGAGCGGATCGCCCAACGCACCGGTGGCTACTTCTCCGCCATGGGCATGGAGGCGGTCAGCGGAGAGGCGGATCACGGCGAGGTCAAACACCCGGTCCCGACCGCGACCTGGCTGCACCGCATGGCTCCAGGCGCCGCGGCGACGATTGCGATCGGCACTTGCGCGACCTGGGGCGGGGTTCCATCGGCCGAAGGGAATCCCACCGGCTCGATGAGTGTGATGGACGCGCTCGGCAAGGACTACCGGAGCGCGTTCGGCCTGCCCGTGATCAACGTCCCGGGTTGTGCGCCGATCGGTGACAACTTCACCGATACCGTCTTTGCCGTGCTCCTCTTCCTTCAGGGCCTCGGCCCCTTGCCGGCTTTCGACGAGCTTGGCCGGCCGGCATGGCTGTTCAGCAACACCGTCCACCAGGGCTGCACCCGCGCCGGGTTCTACGAAGAAGGCACGTTCGCGGAGAACTACGGTGATCCGGAGTGCCTGGTCGAGATCGGCTGCTGGGGGCCGGTCGTCAACTGCAACATCGTGCAGCGCGGCGCAATCAACCACATGGGCGGCTGCATGCAGGCGGGAGGCGTCTGCATCGGCTGTACGATGCCCGGGTTCCCTGACAAGTTCGCGCCCTTCTACAAGACTCCGCCTGGGGCGATTGTCTCGACCGGGCTCTCACGCGGCGTGGGCTCCGTCGTCCGTCGTCTTCGACGCATGAGTAATCGCGAAGCGAACCGCGAGACGCGGTGGGACGCGCTGAACGAGGTTCCCACCGGCTGGGGACATCCCGGGTCGAGAACCATGATGGATCGCACGATCCATTACTTCTACGAGCGATGGCAGCAGATGGGCTCCCGCCGTCCGGGTCGGCGACCGGGTGAAGAAGAGCGCTTCTGGGGAGTCGACCGGCCCGGAGTCCAGGGGGATTACCTCGATGACTCCGTGACGCGCGACGTTACGGATCGCAACAAACATGCAGGAGGCCACTGATGAGCGACGCGGAACTGTGGGCGGCCTGGCGAATCTGGGTAGGCGTCGCTGCTCTCGTGGTGGTGATTGCCGCTTCCCTGCTGATCATCATCTGGCTGACGGCGCGGAAGATTCTCACCGACGCCGTCCGCGCGCTGAATGCGGTGGCGGCGATCCGCGCGCAGACCCTGCCGATCTGGGGCCTGCAGGACACCAACGAGGTCGCCGAAGACATCCTGAAAACGGTCCAGGCAATCGAGGCCAAGGGGGGCGCGCTGGCCGGGGCGCTGCAACAGCACGAGGTGCGGAAATGACTGCGGACGCCATTCAACAGGTGTGGATCGTGTCTCTCGTCATCTTCGCTGTCGTGCTCGTCGTCGTGGCGATCCTGCTGACGCTGATCCTGAGGACGTCGAAGCAGATCCACGCCGGCGTTTCGGCGATCTGGAACGCCGGCCAGCGGGTGGCCAACAATACCGTGCACCTCGCGCTGCTCGATCGCACCAATCACATCGCTGGAGGGATCCTGCAGTCCGCGGGTGTGGTCGCGGCGGCGACCGGGGCGATTGCTGACCACGCCGCGAGCTGTCCATCCTGCCCCGCCTGCGTGATCGGAACCGGAGGCCGGCGATGAACCTGATGGTCTGGCTCGCGATCCTGTCGGTCGGCGCGGTGGCGGCGCTGTTCGTCGCCCTGGCGCTGTTCCTGACCTGGATTCTGCGGGAACTGGTTCCCACTGGCGGGTCCGGTGTCAGCTTTCTGGCGAAGATCCGGCTCGGCCTGCGCGCGATCGAGATCGAGACCGGGCACCTGCCGGTCGAAGTGACGAAGCTCAATGGCGGCCTCGCGGCAATTCGCGACGGTCTCGCGGCGGTCGATGGCAACCTCGGTCGTCTCGGAGCCGCCGTCGGGCGGCAGGAGGCACGATGATTGGCGAACCCTTGATTCCTCCGGTGGTGACCACGATCTGGGCTGTGGGCCTGGGCCTGACGCTGCTCGTCTTCGTCCCTCTCGCGGTCGTCCTGCTTCACCGGCTCTGGCGAACCGCACGTTCGATTCAGATCTATGCGCGCGAGGCGCTGGTCGCCGCGGGCGGCATCGCCGGCAACACCGCCCAGATCGGCGCACTGAATCAGACGATCGGCACTGCGACTGAGATCCTGACGACGGCGGGTGCGATCGAGCAGAAACTCGGTGCCGCAACCGGCATTCTCGCGCGGCGGGCGGAAAGGTAAGCGCTGCCATGCTGCTCACATTGACGCTCATCACGATTTTCCTCGTCGTGCTCGCGCTCGCCGGGTACCTGTCGGCGGTCGCGTGGGCGCTGCGCGATGCGAGCCGGAGCGTGGCTGCGATCGCCGACGGCCTCGAAGCGGTTCAGGCTCATACCGTTCCAGTCGGCGAGAAGCTCGCGACGATCAACGGTGCTCTCAGTGCGTTATCCGGCGGGCTGAAGGCGGTGGACGGCCATCTCGGCGCGGCGGCCCGGGTATTCAGATTGTAGGGACCTGGTGCAGCCCTGAAGGGCTGCGCTGCGGCGTGCGCATGCGTATAGCGCGGCCCTCCGGGGCTGCCAAGGACATAGAGAATGTGCTTCAAGAATCTGCCGGTTGAATTCGACGAGCAGGGCCAGCCGTTTCTGCGCGGCGGGATTCCGAATCCGTACGCCGCGGCCACGGCGCCAGCGAACGTGCCGCTGCAACTCTCGGCCGCACAGGTCGAGGAGCTGGTGCGCCGGAACGGGCACATCAAGTCGGTCGACTTCGATCCCGTCACCCGCGTGGCGGGGGCGCTCGCCTTCCACGCCGTGGCGGATCTGAAAGAGCGGAGAATCCTCGAAGCACGATCGGTCGCCACGCTGTTTCGCGGCTACGAAGTGATCATGGTCGGCCGCGATCCGCGCGATGCGATCTACATCACCAGCCGCGCGTGCGGGGTCTGCGGCGGCGTCCACTCGACCTGCTCGGCGCTGGCGATTGAGATGGCGATCGACTGCGTGCCGCCGCCGCTCGGCGTGCTGATCCGCAACCTCGCGCTTGCGCTCGAGTTTCTCTACGACCATCCGCTCCACCTTCACTTGCTCGCGGGCCCCGATTACTCCGCTGCGATCGTCGAGCCGACCAACCCGTCGTTGTTCGCGCGGGCGAAGAAGACGGAAGCGCGGCACACCGCGGTTCATGGCTACCCGACGATCGCCGCGCTGATGGAAGACCTCAATCCGCTGACCGGCAAGCTGTACGTCGAGGCGCTGCACATGACGCGGCTGGCTCGCGAGGCCTACGTCTTGATCTGCGGAAAGTATCCGCATCCACAGACGATCGTGCCCGGCGGCATGAGCTCGACGATCACGCCGACCGTGATGCACGAGATGTATCTGCGGTTGTCGCAGTTCTTCGACTACGGCAAGAAGATCTCGTGCATCTGGGATGACATCACCGACTTCTTCTACGAGGCCAATCCCGCCTATAAGCAGGTGGGCCAGCGACGGGCCAACATGATCGACACCGGGATCTTCGATCATCCGGACCACTACGACGCGACCTACAAAAATGCCGCGGCCTGGGGCGAGCGCCGGTGGGCGACGCCTGGCGCGGTCGTGGACGGCAAGCTCGTGACGACGGACCTGCATACGATCAACATCGGGCTGGAAGAGTTCGTCGAGCATTCGTACTACGAGGAGTGGACGGGCAGCGGGCAGAAACAGCGGTTCGCAGACGACCCGACGGGCAAGCCGCTGTCTCCGTACCACCCGTGGAACAAGATCACCAAGCCGCGGCCGGAAGGTCAGAACTGGAAAGAGAAGTACACCTGGGACACCGCGCCCCGCTGGGATCGCTTGGGGATGGAAGCCGGGTCGTATGCCCGGCTGTGGAACACTGCCGTCGCGCAGAAGTTGCCGGCCAACCCGTTCATCGAATCGACCGGGCATTCACTCAAGGTCCGCTTGCCGAAAGGTGCGCTGCCTGAAATGGAGCTCGAGTGGCACGTGCCCGACGTATGGAACGCGTTCGAGCGAAACCGTGCGCGCGCACACTGCGTGTCCTTCACCGCCATGGTCGCAATGAACAACTGGCTCGCGGTGATGGACCGCATGAAGGACGGCGACCGCCGCACCAGCACACCCTTCGAGATCCCGAAGAAGGGGGAGCAGCGCGGCGTCGGCTTCTGGGGCGCCGGCCGGGGATATCTGACCCACCACCTGGTGCTCGATCGCGGCGCGGTGTCCAACTACCAGATCGTCACCCCCTCCACCTGGAACGCCTCGCCGACCGATCGCTGGGGGCAGCCGGGCCCGTACGAAGAGGCGGTGATGAACACACCGCTGCTCGAGGAAACCGACGACCCGAAGGAGTTCCGCGGCATCGACGTGCTCCGCGCGATCCGCAGCTTCGATCCCTGCATGCCCTGCACCACCCACATCCATTCGGACGCAGGGGTGGTGACGCGCGAAGTCAACACCTGCGCGTGCGGAGTGGACGGCTGATCGGATGCGAGTCCTTGTCGCAATCGTCGGATATCGGAACCTGAGGGATTTTTCGGCGCCGTTCGCGATCCTCGAGCAGCTCGAAGCCGAATCGCTGGGCCCGAACGTCGTCGTCGAAGACACCAGCTACAATCCGATCGCCGTCATTCAGTGGCTCGACTCGGAGCCGCCGGAGGCGCGCTTCGACCGGATCGTGCTCGTTGCAGCCATCGAGCGCGGGCACCCGCCTGGGACCGTCACGACGTGGCGCTGGGACGGCGTATTACCCCTCGACGACGAAGTTCAGCAGTGCGTCGCCGAAGCGGTGACCGGGATCATCTCGTTGGAGAACACGCTCGTGATCACCGGCTACTTCAAGGCTCTGCCGCCGGAGGTCATCGTGGTCGAGATCGAGCCGCTCGACCACGCATTCGGGTCAGAAATGAGTCCGCAGGTTCAGGCCGCGATCGCGCGGGCGTGCGCGCGAGTCCGCGAGCTCGCGGACGCAACTGAGGCGATCGATTGGCTGCCGCCAGCGCCGTTGATCCGAAGCGAGTACCAGCGGACGGAAGGCCGCTGGTGACCGGCGATCCCGTTGCCCTCGAGGGCGAACAGCCGGATATCCTCGCTGACGTCGAGCGCCTGATCGCGACCCTGCAGTCCAGCTATGGCGAGGATGTGCGTGACGACGTCGGCGCGCTTCTGGCGGGGATCGACGCCGTCCATCGGGCGGGGCTGGGCCACCTGATGCAGGCCATCCGCGGCATGGCGGGTGACGCGTTTGTCAACCGTCTGATCACTGACCCGGCGATCCGGATGCTGCTGATGTCGTACGACCTGGTGGCGGTGGATCGGCGCCTCCAGGCCGAAGAAGCGCTCGATGCCGTGCGCGGTCATCTTCACTCGCACGGGATCGACGTCGAGATCCTCGAGGTGGTCGGCGGGGTGGTTTACGTGCGGCTTCATGGAATGGAGCGCAGCACGTTCGACGAAGCCGCCGTGCTGCGCGACCTGGAAGAGACGTTGCGGGCGGAGTTCATCGGCTTCCAGGAGCTCGTCCCCCGCAACCGTGCGGCCGCGACCGCTCCGGTGATTGCGCTGGGGGGGCTCCGTCGAGCGAACCGTCCTGTCTACCGGGACATCATGGCGGACGACGGCCTGGCCGACGGGGAGAGTCGGGCGCTCGACATGGATGGCGTGCCGGTCCTGCTCGTCCGCGCCGAGGGAGAGTTCTTCGGCGTCTCCAACCGTTGCGACGAAAGCCCGCTCCCGCTCGAGTTCAGCCAGGTGCGTGGCCACGAGATCGTCTGTTCCTGGCACAGCTGCCGCTACGACGTGCGCACCGGCCATCGCCTCGATGGCGCCCCCGGGCGGCTTCAGGTGTATCCGATCAAGGTCGAAGAGGGACGCGTGCGGCTGGCCGTCACCACCGAACCGTCGACCCGATAGATGGCCAGGGTGCTCGTGGCGGGCTTCGGCAACGTGCTGCGCGGTGATGATGGATTCGGCGTGGAAGTCGTCCAGCGTCTCCATGGCGTGGCGCTTCCGGAGGGGACGACGCTGCTCGAGGTCGGCACTGGCGGCATCGCGCTCGCCCAGGAACTGCTCACCAGGTATGACCGGGTGGTAGTCGTGGACGCGACCGAACGGGGCGGACGGCCCGGCGCCCTGTACGTGCTGCATGTAGACTCGGTCGAGGAGTTGCGGTCGATCGATATGCACATGGCAGTTCCCTCGCGCGCGCTCGGGCTCGCGCAGACGCTGGGCGTTCTGCCGCGCGAGGTTTACCTGGTGGGTTGCGAACCGGGGAAGGTGGACGACCTGGAGATGACGCTATCGGCGGCAGTAGAAGCCGCCGTCGCTCCTGCGATCGAGCAGATCCAGCGGCTACTCACCCTCGATCCGATCCCGAGAGTGCCTCATGACACAGCCACGCGATAATCCCCGGCGTGGTCTCGAAGCGCAGGATGAAGTGCTCCAGGTCATGTACTGGCTGCGCGGCGAGGGTCTGTCGACGGAAGTGTCCGCTGCGGACCTGGGGAGATTCATCGGGCGCACGGATCTGGAACTGGAGGGCATCCTCGAAAGACTCTCGTCCATGGGTCTCGTGCAGCCAGTGCCCGGAGGCGGCGTTGTGCGATTCACCCT